>NZ_JBIQFG010000027.1:0-40753 GCF_045369345.1 Ureibacillus sp. 179-F W5.1 NHS
GCACAATACAGTCACCATCTTCTTCAAGTTGCTTAAAAGCCTTTTTTAAAAATGTCCTTTACAAAGGGTACACTTTACTATTGGAGACGCCCTTTTGAAATTTATTTTACTATTAATGCTGGGCAATTTACTCGTTTCATTACTTTATGACTAACACTACCTAGTACCATCTCTTGTAAGCTGTTTAAGCCTCGGCTACCAATAACGACTAAATCAACTTGTTGCTCGTTGGCATATTTTACAATCTCAAGTCCTGGTGTGCCATGTAGAATAATCACCTTATAAGAAATATTTGATTCGCGTAACAGATGTTCTATTTTGGATAATTTTTTACGTCGTTCTAGGTTTAATGCTTCGCTAGATGAGGAATGTAATACTTCTACCTTCGTCTTTTCGAAGTCTACAACATAAACTACATCAATGATAGAATCTTTATGAAAAGAAGCAATTTTTATCGCCTCTTTTGTTGCGCGGACAGCATTTTCAGAACCATCCGCTGCTAATAAAATCTGTTTATACATGCGAATCCCCCTTTAATGAGATGATGACATTCCTTGTAATTTTGAGATGACTTTTTTACTTGAAGCATCTAATTCGATCACTTCAACTTGAATCCCTTTTTCTCTTAATAAATCTTCCACTTTCAATAATGCACCAACACCAGAATCATCCCAAATTCGACTATTTGAGAAATCAAGTTGAATCTGGTTATTTGTAATTTCGACCTTTTTAAAGTAGTCAATAAAAGATTCGGTTGAGGCGAAGAATAGCTGACCATATACAATGAATTGATTACCTTCTTGTTTAATTTTTACTGTAGAAATTTTTACAACGAAGAAAATCGCACTTAAAATGACCCCTGCTATAACACCTTTTGATAAATCATGAGTCCAAACAACAATGACGACAGTTGTTAGCATGACTATGACATCCGTTCTAGGAGCTTTTACTAAATATTTAAAGGAGCTCCAATCAAAGGTTCCGATACTCACCATAATCATAATTCCAACAAGTACTGGCATTGGAATTTTAACTACTAAATCTCCGAGAACGATAATTAAAAAGATTAAAAATAAGCCCGCTACTAGTGTGGATAGACGACCGCGACCACCGGACTTGACATTAATAACGGATTGACCGATCATAGCACAACCTGCCATCCCTCCAAAGAACCCAGTGACGATATTGGCAATCCCTTGACCGCGAGCTTCTCTATTTTTATTACTTTCCGTACCAGTCATATCATCGACAATTTGGGAAGTTAATAATGACTCTACTAAACCTACAATAGCAAGGGATAATGAGAACGGGAAAATAATCTGTAATGTTTCAAAATTAAAAGGAACATTAGGTATGAGGAAGGATGGTAAAGTTTGCGTTATGGATCCTAAATCCCCGATTGTTCTTAGTTCAACGCCTCCAAAAATCGCAATAAACGTTAAAAGAATGATTGCAATAAGGGGAGCGGGAATGACTTTTATGAAACGTGGTAACGTATAGACAAGAAGAAGTGTTATACCGACGAATACATATGTCATTGTTGAAATGCCGATAAAATGCGGTACTTGGGCCATAAAAATTAATATAGCTAATGAATTGACGAAGCCAATCATGACAGCATTCGGAATAAATTTCATTAACTTAGCAATTTTGAAAACACCAAAAAGTATTTGTATTAATCCTGTTAAAATTGCTGCTGCAAATAAATACTGTAATCCGTAGTCCCGAACTAATGGAACCATAACAAGGGCCATAGCGCCTGTTGCTGCAGAAATCATTCCCGGTCGTCCACCGGCGAATGCAATCGTAACAGCCATCGTAAACGATGCATAAAGCCCTACCATAGGATCCACGCCTGCTATAATGGAAAAGGCGATTGCTTCTGGAATGAGTGCGAGTGCTACGACAATTCCTGATAAAATATCGCCACGCACGTTACCAAACCATTGTTGTTTTAAACTTTGCATGGTATTCTCCTTTACATAACAATTTGCTTTGTTTGAAGTTTTAGAAAAAAATCTTTGATTATCATAACACCTCTATTCCTAAAATGGAACCTTTTTGGGAATTTATTTAGGAGTGATAAAATGATCTACGGTTATATTAGACCCCTTTATAATGATATCCAATGTGAAAATCAGTTACATGTACTAAAAGGTTGTAATGAAATTTTCCGTGAACAACATGGATCCCCCAAAAAACGGATTGCCCTTGAGCAAATGCTTATGTTACTTCAAGAAGGAGATACGATTATTGTTGAACGAATGTTTGCATTGGCTGATACAACACGGCATTTGATGGAACTATTAAAAATATGTGAAAAAGACAAGGTAACAATTCGTTTTTTAAAAGAGGGTATTGAAAGTAAAGGGAAATTGGACTTTTCTTTGCAAGAAATAATGGATGTTATACTAGAATTTCAGCAAGATATTGTAAAACAGTCAACAACGATTGGACTAGCACATGCTAAAGAACAAGGAAAAATAATTGGTCGTCCTAAAAAGTCGGGTGAAAGCATTCAAAAAGCAATTTTAATGTATCATTCAGGGAAATATTCATTGCACGATATTAAAAATGAAACTGGAATCAGTAAATCAACCCTATATCGGTATTTAGAGTCGTTGGATAATAAGTAAAATAAAAAGAGTGTAGATAAAGTGAAAATCACCTTTTCTACACTCAAAAGCTTTATTTTGTTGTGCTTAGTAAGCTAGCCAACCAGCATCGGCAGCAATTACTTGGCCGTTGACGAAGCTTGATTCATCAGAACCTAAGAAAGTCGCTAATTGAGCAATTTCTTCTGGTTGACCAACTCGCGGCATTGTCGCATTACCAGTCATTTGACGACCAGCACCAAATTCAGAGACGTTTGTCATGGAAGCGCTAATATTTGTAGCTACTCCTCCTGGAGCAATCCCGTTGCAACGGATTCCAGAATTAGCATACATATAGGCAGTATTTTTTGTTAAACCAGTTACAGCGTGTTTAGAAGCAGTATAAGCTGCACCAGCACGAGCTCCTCGTAAACCACCTGCAGAAATATTATTAACAATTACACCGTAGCCTTGTTCTAAGAAAATGTTCGTTGCAATACGCATCGCACGCATAACACCAGTAGTATTAACCGCAAATACCCGATCCCATTTTTCATCAGAGATTTCACCTACAGGCTCCATACCATCCATGATTCCTGCATTATTTACTATAATATCTAATTTACCAAAGGCGTCTTTTGTCTCTTTGAATAAATTTTCCAAATCTGCTAATTCAGCAACGTTTGTACGATTAGCGATAGCAACGCCACCATTTACGTTAATTGCATCTGCAACAGCTTTTGCACCTTCGAAATTGTAATCTGATACAACGACTTTTGCACCTTCATTTGCATAACCTTCTGCAATTGCTTTTCCCATACCTGATGCTGCACCAGTTACAATCGCTACTTTATCTTGCAATCTCATAGTAAAATCCTCCCTGAATTTATTGAACATCTGTACAATAAATATTATAAATATATTAAGTAAACGCTTTCAATAAGCAAAAACATGTATACTGTTCATTAATGAACACATATTAAATATTTTGTTTATAAAGAGGTGAAATAAATTTTGAGTCAAGTCGATTTACGGATTATAAAAACAAAGGAAGCTCTTCATACAGCATTGCTTACTTTATTAAAAAATAAACCGTTAGAATCTATTTCAATTTCTGAAATATGTAGAAATGCAAAAGTTAATAGGGGAACATTTTATTTGCACTATTCTCAAGTTGGCGATTTATTTGAAGAATATTTTAGGGAAATGATGGAGGATTTGGCTAACTCCTATCAAGAACCATATCGCCATGTTGTAAAAATAAAAACAAGTGAATTGGATCCATCGACGATACGAATTTTCCATCATATTGAAAAATATAAAGAGTTTTATCGTATTGTCTTTTCTAAAAATGTGCCTTTAACTTATTACTATTTACTATTCGAAGAGACGAAACGGTTATTTACAGAAGATGCTAAAGAGCATTTTCAAGTAAATGAGGGTATTGATCCGAATTTTTACGCATCCTATCAAGCAAATGCTATTTTAGGAATGATCATTCAATGGTATAAAGAAGGCTTTCAACAAAAGGCTAACGTTTTAAATGAGCAGTTAGTGAAAATATTGAACTTAAAATAAATTTAAATTAAGCCTAACATTTCAACTGCATATAAGATAAAATAGTGGGAAAATACTTCGCAAACCGAAATGAGAGGAGACATCTATGCTTTCAAAGTTTTTTTCGTATTATAAACCACATAGGCGTTTATTTATCGTTGACTTTACAAGTGCAATCATTGTAGCGATTTTGGAATTAGCTTTCCCAATTGCTGTTCAATGGTTTATCGATACATTATTACCTACGAATGAGTGGGGGACAATTGTAAAAGTAAGTATTTTATTATTACTTGTTTATGCATTAAGCACAGTTTTAAACTTTATCGTAAACTATTTAGGTCATAAATTAGGTATCAATATTGAAACGGACATGCGTCAGGATTTATTCAATCACCTCCAAAAACAATCATTCCGTTTCTTTGATAATCATAAAACAGGCCATCTAATGAGCCGAATTACAAACGACTTATTCGATATTGGAGAATTTGCTCACCATGGTCCAGAAGATTTTTTCATCGCCGTTATGACGTTTATCGGGGCATTTGCAATTATGTTCAATGTTAATTCGACTTTAGCATTAGTAGCATTAGTTGCCGTACCATTTTTAGTTTGGATCGTAACCTTTAGCAATAAGAAAATGAATGCAGCTTGGAAGGAAATGTATGGCAAAATTGCCGAAGTAAACGGTCGTGTGGAAGACAGTGTCTCCGGTATTCGAGTAGTACAATCCTTTACAAACGAAGCTTTTGAAATGGAACGTTTCCGTGAACAAAATGGATTATTTAAAAAAGCAAAGTTATTTGGCTATAAAGTGATGGCAGGTACCCATTCTGGTATTTACATGATGACGCGACTATTAACTTTAGTCGTATTAGTTGTGGGGGCATGGTTAAGCTTTAATAACCAGTTATCCTATGGGGAATTGGTAAGCTTTGTTCTTTACACAAATGTGTTAATTAAGCCAATCGATAAAATTAGTGCGTTACTTGAGTTATATCCGAAAGGGATGGCTGGTTTTAAACGATTCCAAGAATTATTAAGTGAACAACCTGAAGTACAGGATAAAGCAGGTGCTATCGACGTACCTTATTTACACGGTGACATTAAGTTTGAAAATGTTACATTTGGTTATGAAGAGGATAAAACGATTTTAGACAATATATCCTTTGAGTTAAAAGCAGGTGAAATGACGGCATTTGTCGGCCCATCGGGAGCAGGAAAAACTACGATTTGTTCGTTAATACCACGTTTTTATGATGTGCAGAGTGGTTCTATATCGATAGATGGCATCGATATTCGAGATATGACAAAACGTTCATTACGCGAGCAAATTGGGATTGTACAGCAAGATGTATTCCTATTTACAGGGACGATTCGAGAAAATATCGCATATGGAAAACGGGACGCGACCGAGGAAGAAATTCAAAATGCCTTGAAAAAAGCCCATTTGGAAGAGTTCGTTCAAGGTTTATCAGAAGGTCTTGAAACACAAATTGGAGAGCGTGGTTTAAAACTTTCAGGAGGACAAAAACAACGTCTTGCCATTGCGCGAATGTTTTTAAAAAATCCACCGATATTAATTTTAGATGAAGCGACTTCTGCACTGGATACTGAAACGGAAAAAATAATTCAAGAATCTTTGGCAGAACTGGCTGAAAATCGTACTACCCTTGTCATTGCCCACCGTCTTGCTACAATTAAAGATGCGGACCGGGTAATTGTTGTTACGCCAAAAGGCATTGAAGAAGATGGGTCCTACAATGAATTAATAGCGGACAATGGAATTTTTGCCCGTTTACATCAACATCAATATAGTTAAACGATTGGAGAATCCGCTTTTTAGGTGGATTCTTTTTTTAAAAGGACTATACTTAAAGTGAAAAGAGTAATGTATAGAAACAGAAGGTGTTTGAACAATGGTCCCCTTTACATGATAGTAGGGGTGAGGGAAGGATTTATGGTGGAGGATGCTGTACGTTTTTATAAAGAGCTACCTACTAGCATACATCAACAGTTATTTATCACGATGGATGAAAATCATGCGTCTGTCGTTCCTACTACAATGAGTAGAGCCTTTAGATTTTGTTTTGAAGTGAATAATGGATAAGAAACCCAAAACACTCTATAGGAAAAATGATTGCTCATTTTTCTTATAGAGTGTTTTTTAATTAATATATTGAAGGACTTTGTTAACAACCTGTTCTCCAGCTTCAACCCATTTATGTTTATGTTGAATTTCAGCATCTTTATCTACTGGATCTTGGAATTGACTAAAACCAGTTGCCTCCAGTAAAGAACTTTCATCAAAATCTAAACCAAGGTTTACAACGTGTTTAATAACATAGGGAGTTTGAAATTGAATACGTGCCTTACTTGAATCAAGCATCCCGCTTGTTACTACAAAGGGAAGACGCAAGTATATTGTTTCTTCATCTTTTTTGTATAAAATTGTATCAAAAAAACCTTGATCATAATCCCAATAGCTACCTAAACAAAATCCGTAGCGTTTAATATTATCCCGCAAAGAGCCAAATTCTACTTGTTTCCCTTCAAGTTCGGATTCAAATTTTAGCATTTGTGGTTTCCTCCTTTGTTTCTCCTAAAAGGATAGACAAAAAATGAGGAGCAAATACTTATGAATACAAGTTTTTGAAAATTTTTGAAATAAAAAGGTAGTACTTTTCAAAACTTAGTTAGCTTTGTAGTTGGGCTATTAAAGGAATGGATACTAATGCATCTTCGGTACTACTAAATGGTGAACGAATTAAAAGCAATCGTTCAATATATTCTGTTACTTGTGGGGGTAGCTCTAATTCTTCTTGCCAACTACGTTCCTTTTTTTTCATCGGAGTATAGGTTGAATATAGTAAGAACAGAAGAAAATGACCAATAAAGTAAAGATCACTAATATAATTTTCGGCACGCTTAGGATTATTAATTTCCTTTAGATTTACATCTTCTTTCATGTAAGTAGCTAAGCCGAAATCAATAATATATATTTGATTATCTTTTAACAAAATATTAGGAATACGTAAATCTCGATGAACGATTCCTTTTTTATGAAATTTAATAACAATTTCAAGAAGTTTCTTTGTTATTTGAAGTGATTGTTCTATAGAAAAGCGCATACCATTTTTAAAAATTACTTGTTCAAAGGTTTGCCCATCTACATACTCCATTATATAGTAAGGTAACTTTTGAATTTCTCCGTGAAATAAAACGGAAGGGACGTTAAAGAAATCGATATCTTTTAACATATTAATTTCTTGGAAAAACTTATTTCGTAGTTTTTCCTTACGAATATGCTTTGCCTTCATTCTTTTTAGAACAAATTTCTCCCTTGTAACAGCGTCTTCAATTAAATAGGCAACACCATAAGAACCTAAGCCAATCATTTCGATAAAATGGTATGCTGTTTGTTGATTGATATAGTCTTTTACAATTTGGTCATATTTCTTTTCAGAAAAGTAATCGAACATTAGCTACTGAAAAAGCTACGGGAACTGAAGAAACTTCTTGAACTACGTTTGTAACCTTTTTTATAGTGTTTATGACCATAATAATTATGTTTATGAGAATAATGTTTGCGACTACTACTTGAATAACGACGACGATGACCGTGGCCATGATTTCCGCCTAATAAACCTTTTAAAATTTTATCTAACATCGAATCATTCCTTTCTAAATAGAAATTTAAGCTAGAAAAATGTACTGATATTTATTATACGAATTCCATATTCGTAAGTTTCGTTTTTATAAGAAGAAAAAAATAATTAAAAAAAGATTAGACACAAACTGGACAATTAAAAAATAGCCAAGCATTCACAAAATGGTGTGATACTTGGCTATTATAGTTTATTCTTTCATGAATACTTCACCGTCTTTATAAGTCATTTGCTCTGGATAGCGAAGGTTAATAACTGAATCTTGTATTTCTTGGGAAGGTGGCTTTGTAGCAAGGGAAACGATGATGTTCGTAGCAAAGGCAGCAATGGCTCCGAAAATACCGGCACCAGTATCAATAATGCCTAGAATTGTAAATCCACCATACTTGGCAGCGAAGATGTAAGCTAGTGTGACACCAAGTCCAACAAGTAATCCAGCTATTAAACCTTGAGCATTTGAACGTTTCCACCAAACACCTAGTACTAATGCTGGGAAGAATGTTCCTGTAGCGAGTGCAAATGCCCAGGCCACAATTTGCGTTATAGCCCCTGGAGGATTTAAGGCGATTAAGCCAGCTAAAAGAGTAGCCACAACAATTGTAATACGTCCAACTTTTAAACGTTGTTGATCTGTTGCCGTCGGTTTTAAAATTCGATAATAAATATCGTGGGCAAAGGCAGAAGAAATAGCGATTAACAATCCACCAGCTGTAGATAATGCTGCAGCCATTGCACCAGCGGCTACTAAACCAATAACAAAAGCACCTAGATTTGCAATTTCTGGTGTAGCCATTACGACAATATCGTTTGCAATTACTAATTCGGTCCATTCAAGTATACCGTTGCCGCTAGTATCAGCTACTTTTAATAACCCCGTATCCACCCATGTTTTTGTCCAAGCAGGAAGTTCAGAAATTTTACTTCCAGCAACCTGTGTCATAAGAATAAAACGAGAAAACGCAGCATAGGCAGGTGCAGAGAAGTATAATAATCCGATAAATAATAGCGCCCAAGCTCCTGACCATCGAGCTGCTTTCATCGTTGATACAGTATAGAAACGAGCGATAACGTGAGGAAGACCAGCTGTACCAGCCATTAATGTAAACATTAGAGCAAGAAATTGCCATTTCGTTCCTTTTTCAAAGGGAGCAAAATATTCGGAAAGACCGAGTTCCCGATCCAATTCGCCTAACTTTCCAACAATTTCACCGTACGATAACCAAGGGAGTGGATTTCCGGTAATTTGAAGGGACATAAAGATAACAGGTACTAAGTAGGCAATAATTAATACAAGATATTGAGCTACTTGGGTCCATGTAATCCCTTTCATTCCTCCGAAGGCTGCATAAACCGCAATTAAAACAACGCCAATCATAGTTCCAAGCTTCGCATCAATTTCAAAAAGTCGTCCAATGACCACTCCTGAACCTGAAAGTTGACCGATAGAATAAGTAAAACTGATAATCATCGTACAAATTGCTGCTATTACAAGGGCTGTATTACTTTTAAATCGATCCCCAATAAATTCAGGAACGGTGTAACTACCAGACTTTCGTAATTGTGGAGCGAGTAAGAAGGTTAATAATAAATAGCCACCAGTCCACCCCATAATATAAGCTAAACCATCATAGCCAAGCACCATAATCGTACCAGCCATACCAATGAAGGAAGCTGCACTCATCCAATCGGCACCAATTGCCATCCCATTCCAAATAGGAGGCACACCGCGGCTCGCCACATAGAAATCCGATGTTGCTTTTGCTTTGTTATAAACAGCGATGTAAATATACAAGGCGAAGGTCGCTAAAATAATCGCAAGCGATACAATAAATTGTGTATCCAATAACTATCCCCCTTTAAATGAACTACCTTCTTTAATGATTTACTGTACTATTGCTCCCAATTTCTTCGTTTTTCCTATGATCAATTCCATATTTTTTGTCAATTTTATCCCCAACGATGGCATTCACAAACAATAAAATAATAAATACTGCTAGAGCTCCTTGTGCCCCCATAAAATAGTGAAACGGAAAACCATTAAAGTAAATATTACTTAATGGCTCTGCTATTAACACGATGCCATAAGAAACAAGAGCCCAGATGATGAAATAGATCACCATATAAATGTTTTTTTCACGAAAATAGGCATCTGCAATGTTTTTATCAATTTTTTTCACCTTTTCACCCCTGTGGATTAAATTCCCCAAATAATTGTTGCAAGGATAATTTAAGGATTTAAAAGTTTCTATTAAATACTTTCCCACTTCCTTTTTATTGGAGAATTTTATTTTCACTTCACTGTAAAAGACAAAGGAAAAATAATTAAATTTTATTCCTTTAGAAAAGGTGTTTTTAAAAATAAGGGATGATTTGTTGTAGGTAAATTTTAAAGAGGAATAGTCAAATTTGCATAGTTATTGAAGGCTGAATATAAATTTAACAGTGTCTAAAAGTGGGAGGGGAATCATAATAATTTCCGCTACTATGTAGAGAGCAATTGCAATAAAAGGAATGGTTAATAGCTTAAATTGCTTCTTTTTTAATGCCAGTATTAAACAAATTCCTGTTATGAATAGTAAGATGTAAAAAATTTCTATATCCTCCTTTTTTATCATAGTTTCTTTTTCTTATTTAATTTATGAGGAAAAAGGTCACATTATTATTCAATTTCAAATAAAAAGTAGTGGGAAATAAAAAAAGAGTTCCGATTTTTTAGGAGTAAAAAGCTAGAGGGATTAAAAAAGGATATCAAAAAAGTAGTATTAGAACACCTTTCTAATACTACTTTAGCATTGTTGCTAGGTTACAAAATATATTTACAAAAATACTCAGCCATTTCTTCTTTCGTTATATTCAATTTACGCATCATTCCTAAACAGTTGGATAGAATGATGTCAACCCCTTCAGAGTGTTCAAATTGAACACCATATTCTGTTTGTAAAAATTCTGCGAAATCCCATTTTTCGATAGAGTGACGTTTATCTCCATTATAATAGCTTTCCATTTCGTTATATAAGTCTTTAAAAAACGGTTCAAATAGCTCGCTTTTTTTCATTAAATAGTGATAAGTACTGTTGTTGGTAGGTACTTTTGCTGCATAAACATCTTTTGAAACAATCTGGATTATATCCTCCGTATTAATATACTCACTTGTTCTCTCCTCTATCATCCAAATAGCAGATTGGAATAATGGATGAGATTCGAGGGATTTTATATTTTCTAATTTTTTTCGATAAAACTTCTTTAGAATAAGGCCTTCATCGGATACATAGAGCACCTCGTAGTGAAAGGTAGTATCTAAATCCAAATCCCGTTGGTTATATTCTTCGAGAATTGCGTAACTTTCTCCAAAAAGAATTTCCGTTTGCATATAGGTTGGTTGAAAGTCATAGTAAATAGACCCCTTTACTACATGCCCAAAATACTTTAAATAGACGTCATGAACATCCTTTTTACTTGGATTCACGAGACATAGGCTATATTTTTCTTTTGGAATGACAAATTGAAGAATAAAATTCAGCTCCTTCTAAGTTGTTCAGCCAAAATAGTTTAGTGTAAGGGAAAGAAAAAGCATGTCGTTAAAACATATTCAAGAAAATGGATAATATTCGTAAGTATACAAAAGGGGATTTTTTAAAGGATAGGTGATTGACTATATAGAAATTAGACAAGCTAATTGGAAAAAGTTTTCAAAGAAAATTGTTGACTCATGATACTCAACCTAAGCCTACCTTTTATTCCTACATAAATTAATGTTAGCTCATAAAAGAAGGGAGGATTTTGCAGTGCGTCCTATTGATTTTAATGATGAGTCCCCACAACGTCAATCATTTCCAGGAGGTTTCCCAGGAATTCCGGGAGGAGGATTTCCGGGATTCCCAGGTGGCGGTGGCCCAGGAGAATTTCCAGGGTTCCCGGGAGGTGGATTCCCAGGAGGAGGTCCAGGCCAACTTCAAGCTCCAACGGCACCACCACCAAGTTTTACACCACAAATGACTTCATTCCAACAACAAGAATTCGCTAGCAGAGGTGGAATAGGTGGAATTAGACGGTGTTTCTTCCGAAATACTTTTATTTGGCTAAGAAACGGTAATAGTTTTTGGTTCTTCCCTATGATTGCCTTTGGAAACCAAATAATTGGATTCCGATGGAGAGGAACGAGAGGTTGGGTGTATGATTCTATCAACCGAAATCGAATATTATTCTTCCAATGCTTTTAATTAACATTCTCTATTCACCCACCTCCTAAAAGAACAGAATACCCCATTTCAAAAGTGAGATGTTCACACGTCTCACTTTTTAATTTGACTATAAGGTTCTAAATGAGAGATAAATAGAATAAGTGAATAAGAGACCGTTTGTACTTGAGGAGGATGGAAATGGAAATAAAAAAAGCTCGAGAAGAAGTTTGGAATAGTGTAGTAGGTTTAACAGATGCACAATTAAACGAAGTAGTGGAAGAAGGAAAATGGAGTATTGCACAAGTACTAGAACATTTACATTTGATGGAGGAAAATGTCATTAGATTAATTCATCATGCTTTGAACCAAAGTGAATTCGAAGAACCAGGATCATTTCCCGTTCAAATGGTTGCCGATCGGACTAAAAAAGTAACTGCTCCGGAAATTTTAAATCCATCGAATAAGTTTCAAACATTAGAGGGATTAAAAACGAAACTATCGCAATCTAGAGATTCATTGGAAAAAGTGATTCAAAATTTAAGTGAAGATGATTTAAACGAAAGGACAATGGAACATCGTCGATTTGGAGTATTATCTATAAAACAATGGATATCTCTTGTCGGTTACCATGAGCTACGCCATATTGGTCAAATAGAAGAAATAAAAAAAGAGTTAGTAGAGACTGTTTAATTGTTTGAATATGTAGGAATTCGACATCGTCTGGATTCCTACTTTTTTCGAAATAACTTAAAATAGTATTTTTTTGATATATGACATTTTCTGCTGAAGGGTGAATTTGAACGATTTATAATCCGGTTTATAATTATATCAATATAACAAAAAGTTGATAAATATGAAATTTGACAATTAAAAACATTGGGTGTAAAAATGATTCTAAATGTTGAGGAGGGGTAGATGTGGAAACAAATGTAGTGAATGTGAACGGGGGAGAATTATTTTATGCAGATTATCCTGGAACTCAAGGAACAATTGTAGCCGTACATGGTTTAACGGGTAATCACAAACAAATGCATTATTATGCACAATTGTTAAAAGGGGATTATCGTTTTATTTCGGTCGATTTAAAAGGGCGCGGAAATAGTGGGCAAGCTCCCGAAAATACAAGTATTGAACAACATACAAAGGATATTCTTGTTCTTTTAGAACAGTTGGAAATTGAAAATCCAATTTTGATGGGTTATTCAATGGGGGCTTTTATAATGGCAAACGTTGCAAGTAAACGCTCAGACGTAAAAGGTGTAATCTTATTGGATGGTGCAGCAACTGCTACTGACCATCAACGAAACATTATTGAACCTTCATTAGGACGCATTAGTAAGTTATATGAAAGTGCGCAAAGTTACATAGATGAGATTAAAGGGATATATGGTCGTCTCGGTGTGGAATGGACAGATCATCTTGAAAGTGTTGGTCATTATGAAATTGGAAAGGTAGATGGATACTGGAAAAATAAATCTGATGAAGCAAAAATTCGTCAAGACTTAGAAAGTTTCTTTGACTATGAACCATCCCAAGTCTTTTCGAACATATATTGTCCGATTTTATTAATTCACTCGGAAGGTAATATCGGAACAAATCCTGCCTTATTTTTAGCAGAGCATTACAGTAAAACTTTACAATTTGTTAAAAATATTCATAAGTTCACATCTCCGAGTAACCATTATACATTAGTATTTTCTAATCGACCTGAAGTTAATAAAGCGATTGTTCAATTTTTAAAAAATTTGTAAAAAAGAGTTGAAATTTAGCGAAAATTATGCAAACATTATATCAAATCATATTGAATGGCCTATCGAAGAGGCGTAAGGAAACGAACTTTCCTTTCATAACCGATTCGAATAGTTGGCTGCATTCCTCAAAACGACAAAGGTTTTATGATGTCGGGAGGAGTGTAGCCATTTTTTATTTTCTAAGGGGGAATATACGTGTCACTAGGACTTGATTACTTTAAAAAAGTTTATGGTGTAATTCCTGGATGGGTTCAAAAAATGTACGACTACAATCCGGAAATGTTACAACATTATACTGCTTTACGGGGTGCTGCAATGTCTTCGGGGGCTTTATCAGTTAAAGAGAAAGATATTTTATTAGTTGGAATGAATGCCGCAAGATTATATGCACGAAGCATGGTTTATCATACAAAAGGTTCGATAGACGGAGGAGCTACGTTAGAAGAGCTTGCGGAATATTTAGTAGTGGCATATCACTACGGAGGTGAAAAAGCGTTGCAAATCGGATTGCAATCCTTTGAATATGCCCTAGAGTTAACGGGAGCGAAATCTATCAAAATATCCCATGAAAGTAATGGTTCAGAGATTATTCGTTTTTATGGACAGTTTGCAACTTCAGATCAAAGTAGAAGCTATTTTGAACAGTTGGCAATTCTATTTGACCGTGGAGATGTAAACGCTTTAAAAGCAAAGTTGCTCGAAACAAATTCTGTTACAACACAGATGAAACATATTTTAATGACAGGGATATATACAACTACTTTAAATAACGAAGAAACAGATGTTTGGGCTAAAAAGGCAAGAAAGGTAGGAGTACAAGAAGCCCAATTAGCTGAATTAGGATATGCCTGCTTATTAACTGCAGGAATACCATCTTGGTTTGAAATTAGTGATGCGTTAATAGAGAAATAACGGGGTGATGACAACAATGAAAATTTTCAAGACAGAAAAAGAGGCGTTGGCTACTGTTCAAAGCAACCAGACGATCATGGTTGGCGGTTTTGGACTTGTTGGGGCGCCCCTTACGTTAATCGATGCATTAGTCGAATTAAATGTAAAAGACTTAACAATTATAAGCAATAACTTAGGTGAGCAGGGAAAAGGACTCGGAAAATTGCTTCAACAAAAAAAGGTGAAAAAAGCAATTGGCTCTTATTTCACTAGTAATCGGGACGTTGGTGAAGCATATCAACGGGGGGAGCTTGAAATTGAATTAATGCCCCAAGGAACATTGGCTGAATCCATTCGTGCAGGTGGAGCTGGAATTGGTGGTTATTACACAAAAACTTCCGTTGGAACAGATCTTGCAAAAGGAAAAGAAACGAAAGTAATTGATGGAGAAGAATATGTTTTTGAGAAAGCTTTAAAAGCAGATGTTGCAATCATTCGAGCACATAAAGCAGATACACTTGGAAACTTAATTTACTACAAAACAGCAAGGAATTTTAACCCGATAATGGCGACAGCAGCTAAATATGTTGTAGCAGAAGTAGATGAAATAGTAGAAGTTGGTCAATTAAAAAGCGATGAAATCGTCACACCCCATCTTTTTATTGATGGTGTGATTGTTGCTAAAAAGGTGTTAACAAAGGATGGTGTCGTTAACAATGGCTAACCTAGTACAAGAATTAATTGCAAAAAGGGCAGCACAGGAACTACAAGAGGGAGAGGTCATCAATTTAGGAATTGGCATTCCAACTTTAGTTTCAAAGTATGTAGAGGATAAAAAAGTATTCTTCCATACCGAAAATGGCATGCTCGGGGTGGAAGATGTAATAGAAGAAAATATGGATCCGAACTTGGTGAATGCTGGAAAGCAACCGGTAGGAGAAGGAATTGGATCATCCTTTTTTAATAGTGCGGATTCCTTTGCCATGATTCGTGGTGGACATATCGATGTTGCTATATTAGGAGTACTCCAAGTGGATAGAAAGGCTCAAATCGCAAACTGGGCAGTACCAGGGAAAAATATTATCGGAGTTGGAGGGGCGATGGATTTACTAGAAGGTGCAAAGAAAGTAATCGTCACTACTACTCACACATCTAAAGATGGAAAAAGTAAATTGTTGAAGGAATGTACTTATCCTATTACTTCTAATAGAAGTGTAGATATTATCATTACTGAATTAGCAGTATTCCGATATTTGGATGGAAAATTACATTTAACGGAATTAATGCCGGGGGTAACAATTGAAGAAGTAGAAAAGAATACTGAAGCAGAGTTTATTAACTCACTTAGATTAGGGGGAAAGCCGTTATGAAGGAAGTAGTAATTATCGACGGTGTTCGAACTGCGATTGGGAAATTAGGTGGCTCTTTAAAAAATGAAACAGCGGATTTCCTTGCTGAAAAGGTGATAAGTGCACTAGTAGAACGAACAGGAATCGATTGTAGTGAAGTAGACGAAGTAATATTAGGACAAGCAAAACAAAGTGCAGATCAATCAAATGTAGCTCGTGTTGCTGCTTTACGAGCGAAATTACCTATTGAAGTTCCTGCCTATACGGTACATCGTCAATGTGGATCAGGCTTACAATCGATAAATAATGCCGCTCAACAAATTGCCGTAGGGCTGAGTGATGTCATTATTGCTGGTGGAACAGAGTCAATGAGTACAGCTCCTTATTATATTCGCAATGCTCGTTATGGTTTTGGCGCAGGTAACGGATTAATTCTTGATCCGAATACAGAAAGTCAACCGGGGTCACAACCTGATCATTACAACATTCATACGATGGGAGAGACGGCAGAAAACTTAGCGGAAAAATATAACATTTCCCGTGAAGACCAGGATGCCTTTGCGCAATTAAGCCAAGACCGTGCCCATCATGCCATTGCAGAAGGCTACTTTGAAAATCAAATTGTTCCTTATGAAGTGAAGGGAAGAAAATCAACGTCGGTATTTTCCGTCGATGAACATCCACGACTTACTTCAATTGAAAAACTTTCAACTTTGAAACCTGTATTTCGAAAAGAAGGTTCTGTTACAGCAGGTAATAGTAGTGGGAGAAATGATGGTGCTTCGGCATTATTAGTAATGTCAAAGGAAAAAGCAGATCAATTAGGCTTAAAACCGAAAGTAAGAATCATTGCACAGGCTGCTGCTGGGGTGGATCCAACCATTATGGGGATTGGACCAGTACCTGCAACGTTAAAAGCATTAAAACAAGCCAATTTAACAATAGAAGATATTGACGTTATTGAATTAAATGAAGCATTTGCAGCCCAGTCATTGGCAGTGATGGAAGAGTTAAATTTAGATATTGGAAAAGTGAATCCAAACGGAGGAGCCATTGCATTAGGTCATCCAATTGGGGCAACAGGGGCAATTTTAATGACAAAATTGATTCATGAATTAGAAAGAACAGGTAAACGTTATGGTTTAGTTACTTTATGTATTGCGGGTGGGTTAGGAATTTCGACGATAGTTGAAAACTGCCAAATTTAACATTTGGCAGTTTTCATCAACTATTTTTGATTTTCTCTAAATAACGTTTTTGTGCAGATTTGATAGCAACAATGACAGACCCTGTTGATGGTGTTACATAATGATCTTCAACACGGGAGACTAATTCATCAATATTGGATGTAATGTCAAAACCGACAAGCATACGTCTGAAAAAGTCTTGTGCAAGTCTTGTTACAAAAGTAAACTCAGCATCGATAATTTTATGAGTCTTTTTATCAATTTCTAAAACAATCCCTGCGTGCTTGTACACTTCATACATCGAAGTGCCTTGAGGAGCTTTTGCATAAGCTGTCACAAGTATTGTAGATAAGTTTTGCATAATGGTTCCTCCAAATAGAGTATTTTTAACTATTTTACCATGTGAAATAAAAGTTTTTAGTAGATTTATAATTTTAAAAATAACTAGGGGATATTTTCAAATCGGAAAATGTAAACGCTTAAAATTCAAGGGGGAATAATCGTGGGAAAGTTAACAAACTTCTTTACTAATTTAATGAAGAAATATATGCCAGATCCATTTGTATTTGCAATTGGGTTAACATTACTAACATTTATTTTAGCTCTTTTAATCGAAGATATTTCATTCACAAAGCTTACAACAGCTTGGGGAGATGGATTTTGGGATTTATTAGCCTTTACTACTCAAATGGCTGTTATTTTAGTATTTGGTTATGTACTAGCTACTGCACCAGCAACGGATAAACTGTTGAACAAAATTGCTAGTAAGGTAAAATCGCCAAAAACGGCTGTTATCGTTGCAACGCTCGTGGGTGCCATCGGTAGTTATTTAAACTGGGGATTTGGTTTAGTAGTAGGTGGGATTATTGCGAAAAAATTAGCTATACGAGTTAAAGGGGTTCACTATCCTTTAATTATTGCAGCAGCTTATTCTGGTTTCACATTTTATGGTTTAGGTTTATCAGCTTCTATTCCTATTTTAATTTCAACACCTGGTCATTTCTTAGAAGGGGAAATGGGGCTTATTAACTTAGCTGAAACGATTTTTAGTTTACCGATGATTATTCTGACGATCGTCCTATTAATTGTTTTACCGTTCTTTAATGCAATGTTGCATCCAAAAGATCCGAATAATGTTATTGAAATAAATCCGGATTTATATGCTGAAGCTCAAGGGGAAAAGCCTAAATTACTAGAAGATAATACGTTTGCAACAAAACTAAACAACAGTAAAATTTTAGCTTATACCATTGGAATATTAGGTATCGTTTACTCTATTTTCTACTTTGTAAACGGAAATACATTAAACTTAAACATTATTAACTTTATTATTTTATTTTTAGGGATACTTTTACTTGGTACACCTGCTCGTTATGTGGAACATATTAATGATGGTATTAAAACAGTATCAGGAATCATTTTACAATTCCCGTTTTATGCAGGGATTATGGCGATTATGGCTGCATCTGGTTTAGTTGATACGATTGCCCATTTATTCGTTAACATTTCAACGGAACATACTTTATCATTCTGGGGATTAATTAGTTCTTTCTTTATTAATTTCTTTGCACCTTCTGCAGGTGGGCATTGGACAGTACAAGGTCCATTTATGATCGATGCTGCCCAATCATTAGGGGCATCCGTTGCACAAAACTCCATGGCTGTTATGTTAGGGAACGCCTGGAATGATATAGTTCAACCGTTTTGGATTTTACCAGCATTAGCTTTATCCCGTCTAAAATTAAAAGATATTATGGGATATTTAGTAATGATTATGTTATTCGTAGGTGTATTCTATATTGCTGCAATTTTATGTTGGTCTTATTTATTTTAAGAAAGGAAAGCCTTTGTTTTGTAACAAGGGCTTTTCTTTAGAAATAAGGGGTGTTTTTGTTGAAAGAAACTATATTGAAATTTGTACAGGATGGAAGGTTAACAGCTAAGGAAAAATGTTTATTATTAGTTGGATTGTTTGCTGCAAGGCGTGAAGAACAAGAGATGCTTCAGGCTGTTGATGCAGCCGTAATAAAAGGGAATGGGGTAGTCGAAATTGCGGAGTTAATTGCAGCAGCAATTATTTCTCGTGGCATACCAACGTGGTTATCGGGAATTGAGGCGATATCGAAGGCCATTGACTTAACTGATGAAAATGCAACGTTACCGAACGATGAAAACATTGCTTCTTTTGCCACAAAGGAAGAATGTATTCAATACTATCAAACAGAATTTGATGTGTTACCAAAATGGATTCAATATTTAGTCGATTATGCACCGGATACTCTTCTTAAATATAGCAATCTACGAACAACTTCATTGAGAGACGGTTTAGTATCTCGTCTTTTAAAAGAACTGCTTTTATATGCAATTAATATTTGTGATGGGTATCCAAAGGGCATTGAGATTCATAAAACGAATGCATTACAACTCGGCGCAGATCAAAGTTTACTGTACGAAGTTAAAGATTTGTGTGTTTTAGCAGTTGGTCTTAAGGCTACTGCGCTTGATTAAGTAGGAAGGAGAGTATAGATGAAAATATTAGTCATTGGTGGAGGGTTTATGGGTACCGCATTAGCGACTTATTTTAATGCCCACGGAGTAAAAGTTTCAATCTATGAAACGTTTGAAAAGAAAAGAATCGAATTAATGAACGATATACGACTTTCCGATATTCAGATACTGGATGAACTTTGTACTATTGAAGATTTAGATTTTATTATCGAGGCGATTCCTGAAAATTTGGAGGCTAAACAACATTTATTTGCAAAACTTGAACAACTTTTCCCGCCAAATATTACGTTATGTACAAATACTTCGAGTTATTTAATTAGTGAAGTAGCAAAATTAATGGAACAAAAAGGTCGTCTTATCGGCACCCATTTTTTCTCGCCAGCCAATATTTCTCCTTTAGTGGAAGTTGTGCCAAGCGAGTATACGGAACAATCTAGAATTGAGGATGTAATGGCTTTATTAAAGTCGATGAAAAAGAAGCCTGTTTTATTAAAAAAAGAAATCGAAGGATTTGTCGCTAATCGACTTCAAAGCGCCCTTGCTAGGGAAGCGATGTCGCTAGTCGAAAAGGGAATTGTATCTGCGGAGGAACTGGATTTTATTGCGAAATGGAGTCTTGGAATTCGCTTAGCGAATACGGGGCCCCTTGAGCAGCGAGATATAAATGGATTAGACACCCATTTAGCAATTACGAAATATGTATATCCAACTCTTGAAAATCGTCCAACTCCTTTACCGATTCTTGAAGAGAAATGTGCAAGTGGTTCTTTAGGGTTAAAAACGAAAAAAGGTTTTTATAATTGGGAAACAATCGATGTACAAGCCTATCAATCAAAGAAGAACAACATTTTAAATCGAGTGATTGAAGTCGTCTCAGAGGGGGATCGTAATGAAGTATAAAGCATTAGTAAAAAATTCAGCTGCCAAACATGACGTGAAGTTTGTTGAATATGAAGTACCAGAATTAAAAGACAATGAATGTTTAATACGGGTAAAAGCTGTTGGAATTTGTGGAAGTGACTTACATATGTATGATGGCCATGGGGGATATGATTGGGTCACTTATCCATTAGTTTTAGGTCATGAAGTGGTAGGGGAAGTAATCGCGGTAGGTAACCATAATGCTACTGAATATTTAAGTAAACGAGTAGTGATCGACCCTTATAAAAGCTGTGGACAATGTGACTTTTGTCTTCGCGGGGAAACGAATCGATGTGATTTTAACGAGTTTAGAACAGTCAAAACACCGATTGAAGCTTTACGTTATGGATTTAGAGAAGCTGGTGGAATGGCACAATTAATGGTTGTAGATATAAAGAATATTATTCCAATTGATCAAAACGTATCAGACGGTGTAGCGGCAATCTCTGAAGCTCTTGCAGTAAGTTATACTGCTGTAAAAAAAGTAGAGCATTTTCATAGTAAGCGTATACTAGTCGTTGGACCGGGACCTATCGGGTTTGGTGTAGCAGCTGTATTAATCGGTTCAGGTAACAAGCAAGTAGATATGCTCGGTACAGCTGTCGATGAAAATCGATTAAAGTTATCAAAATTGATAGGAATAAAATCTACCTTTATGTCGGAAGAAGAAATTTTATCAAAAGATTTTAAAGGCTACGATGCTATCATTGATTGTTCTGGACATCCGACGGTTCCTCAAATGGCGGTGAGATTATTAAAACGTGGTGGTCAATTAGTACTTGTTGGGATTAACTCTGCCCCTTTCTCAATTGCAATGGATCAAATTGTTCGAGGTGAAATTTCTATAGATGGAAGCTATGGCATCACAAGAAGAAATTATGAAGAAGTATTAAAATTAGCTGCCATTCCATCATATCCATTTGAAAAGTTAATAGCAGAAAAGGTACCCTTTACCCAATGTACAAAAGGGTTTGAAAAGGCATTAAATAAAGTCAGTGGAAAAGTAGTTATATCAATGTAGGAGGCTTACTTATGAAAATAATTGACTTAACTTTAGAAATTTATGACGGATTGAAATCCTATTTATCCCATCCGCCAATCGTTATAAGACCAGAATCCACTTTTGAAAATTCCGGCCATCGTTACGTAGAACCGTGTGAAGGCTTTGAATCTCGCTTTTTAGAAATGTCCGATCATAGTGGGACACATATTGATGCGCCTTTGCATTTTATACGGAACAGTCAGTCAACAGCAGAAATGGATTTAACTCGATGTTACGGTGAAGCGGTTTGCTTAGATGTGACACCGTTTAAACAAGCAAAAGATGAAGTAACATATGACATGTTAGAAAAAGCAGTAGCAGCACAGGGAATTGAAGTACAACAAAATGATATTGTACTAATACGAACTCGTACAGGCCAGTGGGGAGAAGAAGGATTTTTTGAAGAGGGGGCGTTTGCTCCAAGTGCAGGTGATTGGCTTATTGATAATCAAGTAAAATGTGTCGGATTAGATCTAGCAAATATTGATACCCATGATAATATGGCGCGTGAAGTGCATATGAAAATCTTACCTGTACCTATTTATATCATCGAAAATTTAGTTAACTTAGATCAATTACCAAAGGACAAACATTTCACTTTTAGTGCATTACCTTTAAAATTAAAAAATGCAACAGCCTCTCCAGTACGCGCGGTGGCCATTATAAACGATTAAATATCATAAACTCCTTCGAATTTTTCGAAGGGGTTTTTTAAAATTTTATTGAATTTTAATTATTAAGTTGTAAAACTAGTATAGAGTGATTGGGTGTATAAGTCATACTGATAGAAGTTAACATTGTTTGATTTTTGAAAAATAGGGAAAATTAAAGTGGATAGAATAACTTAAAGTACTGTTTTTTTCAATAATTTGTTTAAAAGATGGGCTGAAAATAAGGCTAGAACATATTCATTCACACGAGTACAATACTTAATTATGGGTAAAGAATAGTAGTAAAACTCTAATTTTTAGTGAGGCGTTTCCAATGACCAATATTTTGTTAATACTAGTGTTACAACTCGTATATGTACCGTTATTAACGTTACGGACCATTTTTCTAGTAAAGAATTTAACGATGTTTGCAGCCGTTTTTGGGATATTAGAAATGCTGATTTATGTATTTGGACTTTCTTTAGTATTTAATGGAGATCAAAGCTTATTGGCTATGATTGTATATGCCGTAGGTTTTGGACTAGGCATGTTTTTAGGAACAAAAATTGAAAACAAATTAGCAATTGGATATGTTTATGTCACCATTAATACGCAACATAAAAATCAAGAGCTCATCGATACTTTGAGAATAAATGGATTTGCTATTACGACGTTTGTTGGAGAAGGTCGAGATAGTGATCGATATAAGTATGAGATTTTGGCAAAGCGAAACCGGGAAAAGGAGCTTTTTGAACTTGTTGAGTCAATAGAACCAAAGGCATTCATTATTTCTTACGAGCCGAAATCCTTTAAAGGTGGCTTTTTAGTTGACCGTATGAGAAAAATAGCAAAAATGAAATAAAAAGAGAGCTAGGAATTGAATCCTAGCTCTTTTCTTGTTCTAATACAAACTGAATTTAAAGGGTCAGAGATAGATCATCTCACTATCTTAGGGATATTAGTTCTTTTTTAATGAAGGTAATTGGATATGTGTGTGTTAAAAGATTCAATTAATTGTTGAAGTCGTTCAGCTTTGGCAGGACCATTTGGACATGGGTGATAGTATTCGTTATTATCTGATTGAATACCGAAGTATGGGATTCCGCTATCTTCGATCAATTGGAGCCATTCTTTTTTCTCTTCCTCAAAAAATCTCCATCGGCTTCTTTTTTCAACTCCCCAACCGATTAAAATCCACGGATGTTGGGACATTTCTAGTAAAGAAGGGAGAGTAATCGTTGGATATTTGCCGGTTATTTTCAAATGCTCAAATAACTCAATTGCTTCAATTCCTATTGTATTACGTACATAAAATAAATTGTAAAGATGGAGCCTGCCATCTAATTCAGAATGGGTAGCTTTCATAAATTGAACTAGTTGTTTCATTGTATTGTCTAATGTTGTTTCGTCGGTATGGGAACCATTCATAATGAGTTTTTTCTTTGCCTCACCTTTTAAATGAGCAGAACCAGGATTTAACATCACAACGGCACCTAATGACTTTCGGGAAGTTCCAAATTGAATAAATGCATTTGTCCGGTAAACTTCCTCGCCAATTAGCTGAAAAGTAGCAATTGCCCTCACGTTTTCCACCCGTAAACCCCCATGTAAACTTAGTGTTATTCATATTATTCTTCCAAACTCGGAATTATTAGCGCAAATTTACTATTATGAAGATGAAAAATGATAAATATCCATTATTTTATAATGGGGGAACAAATATTATATCGTTAGGTCCCATTTATTCATAAGTTTCTAATAGCTGAAATTAACATGTTCATGGCATTTACAATTCTAAGGAAGACAGAGGGGCATATAATAGATAAAACCTAAATCCACTATTTACATTCAACTTTTCTGACTCAAAATATCCTCAATCATCAATGCAACATTTAAATTTGTTCTCGTAAAGGTATTATTTAAGTCCACATCTAGTAAAGATTCTATTTTTTTAATTTTATAAGTGACAGTATTTCGATGGATAAACAGCTTTTGGCTTATTTTATTTGGGCTACCACCTTCTTCGAGAAAAACGCGTAAAAATGGAACAAAATCTGTATCATGCAAATGATCATACATATAAAGGGGGCCAAGCATGTCTTGTTGAAATTGTTTAATAATTGATTGATCTGCAACACCCATAATAATTTTATACGTGCCGATTTCTTTGTACTTATGAATAAAAGGATTTTTATGATGTTGTACTAGATGGATGACAGTTAATGATTCGTTGTAACTTTTAGATACGTTCTCCAAGGAAGCTGAAAAATTCCCCATACCAATGATTAAATCCAGTTGTCCATTTAAGTCGACCACTTTTTCGTATATTTTTTCTACTGTTTTAGAAAAAGGTAATTGTTCTGTTTTAACTTCATGGCGATTTATTAAGAAGATGAGTTGATTGTTATGTTTTAGAGTTAGGAAATAATTATAGCGTTTTTGAAATTCGTAAAAAATAATAGCTGTATAACGATTAATGCTATTTTTGGAGGAAGATGACGTTGTACAAGTTATGATTCCTAATTCTGCTCCTTTAGGAAATCCCCGTTTCTCTAATTGTTGTGGGATAGATGTTCGAAAAATATTTTGATCATAACGGAAAATCAGATTGTATAAAAGCTTTTCATCACTTTGTTGTTCATGAAGCGATTGTTGTTTTAATGAGATAAATTGGAAGGTATTTTTTAGTAAATCTGCAATGCGGTAGTTCCAGTCCATCACAAAGATAGGGAAATGGTTTTGATTGGCGAATTGAATGATTGTTAATGGTACTTGAGATATGTAAGGTCCAGTATTGATGATAAAACCTGCCACTTTCTTTTCAAAGGACTTGCTTATTAATTCTTCTAATTGACTGGCATTATTTTTCATTTGAATTCCTGTAGTGACAAGTAGTTCATTTGGACGGCAAAAGGGAATTAAATCTGCACTTTCGATAACATTAATACCAGATAGTTGTCTATATACTCCCTTTTCACCTGCAATCAAATGAAGCTGTCGAAATTCAGGTTCTAATAATAAGTCGCTTATTGTAGCCATATGAAACTCCTTTCATCAAATAGATTGTTAGAAGTTTTAACATTAGAATAGTGCATTTGCACAAAAATTTTTATATCGATTGACCATATTTTGTGAATTAATTTTACATTAAAATTAACAATAAATCCATATGTTACTAATACTAACGTAGGTTAATTGGAGGGGTGTTTGATGTACAAATGTAATGAAGCCCGATTAAAGGAATCGATTGTTATGTTTAGTCGCTTTGGAGCTACTAAAAACGGCGGTGTAACAAGACTTTCTTTATCTGCAGAAGATGTACAAGCACGAGATTACTTTTACGAATGTTGTCGAGAGTTAGGATTGGAAATTCGGGTAGATGATCTGGCGAATATGTATGCAACACTCCCAGGAAAAAGCGATCTACCTCCGATTGTGATGGGTTCTCACCTTGACTCTGTCGTAAAAGGGGGACGATTTGATGGAGTACTAGGAATTCTTACGGCATTAGAAGCAATAAAAACAATTAAGGAGAATGACATTGAACTGGATGTTCCATTAACCATTGTCAATTTTACGAACGAAGAAGGGGCGCGTTTCGAACCTTCTATGATGAGTTCAGGAATTTTATCAAAAAAATTTGATAAACAGAAAATGATGCAATCAACAGATAAAGATGGAGTCACCTTTAAACAAGCTTTGCAAAAGAGCGGTTATGAGGGAGATGAAGAAAACCGATTAAAAGAAGCCTCAGCTTATATAGAACTACACATTGAGCAAGGACCAGTTCTTGAAGCGGAGCAAATTGAAATAGGCGTTGTAGAAGGCGTACTAGGAATGGTTTGCTATGAAATTCGTATATTTGGTGAATCCAATCATGCGGGAACAACACCGATGAAAATGCGAAACGATCCTTTGTTTTTAGCTAATAAATGTATAACAAAGCTTATAGAAGATTTAGCAAAGGTTGACGATGAGCTTGTTTATACTATTGGTCGAATGAATGTTACCCCAAATATTCATACCGTTATTCCAGACAAAGTCGTGTTTACTATTGAAGCCCGTCATAAACAGCCAGAAAAAATTAGAAAAGTAGAAGTAATCATTCATTCCCTTCCAGCAGAATCAGGGGAATGCAAGATAGAAAAAGAGAAATTATGGGATCGGGATACTGTCCATTTTGATTCGTCCATTTGCAATCAAATTGAACAAGCTTGCCATGGTTACGGATATTCATCTAAACGGTTATATAGCGGGGCAGGACATGATGCCCAATTTATGGCGTCTTATATTCCTTCGGCAATGATTTTTGTTCCAAGTATAAAAGGGAAAAGCCATTGTGAAGAAGAGGAAACAACTTTTGAAGATTGTGTTAAGGGGGCGGATGTTCTTTTAGAAACCGTTTTAAATCTTCAGACGAAGATTGCGATGAAAGAAGCGTTCATTTAGTTTAATAACAATGGGAAAAGGAGAAATGTAAATGACTAAGAAAATTATTACAGGCGGCACAATTGTAACAGCAACTGATACGTATAAAGCGGATATCCTCATTGAAAATGAAAAGATTGCTCAAATTGCCGCGAAGATTATCGACTCGGAAGCGGAAATAATTGATGCAACAGGAAAATATGTTTTCCCGGGGGGCATCGATCCGCATACTCATTTAGATATGCCTTTTAATAATACGGTTACCGATGATGATTGGGAATCAGGTACGATTGCTGCTGCGTTTGGTGGTACAACAACGATTTTAGACTTTTGCTTAACGGCAGGTGAAACAAAATTATCGAATGCTATTGAAAAGTGGAACGAAAAATCAAAGGGGAAAGCGGCGATTGACTATGGGTATCATTTAATGATTAGCGATTTAAATGAAGAAACAGAAAAAGAGCTGCCCCTTCTTTTAGAAAAGGAAGGCATTACGTCTATTAAAGTGTTTATGGCCTATGCAAAGGAATTCCAAGCAACGGATCGTACTTTATATAAAGCTTTTAAAATTGGAAAAGAAACAGGCGCCGTTGTCATGGTTCATTGTGAAAACGGATCAGTAATTGATGAACTCGTTGAACAAGCGAAATTAGCAGGCAATACAGCACCCATTTACCATGCTCTAACACGTCCTCCTGAATTAGAGGGAGAAGCGACAAAACGAGCAATCGAATTAGCTTATGTAGCAGGAGCAACCCTTTATGTTGTCCACGTAACTTGTAAAGAAGCAGTAGACGAAATTATAAAAGCCCGCGAAAAGGGTTATGACGTCTATGGTGAAACTTGTCCTCCATATTTAACATTAGACCAAACGGCATTGGAAAAACCTAATTTTGAAGGTGCTAAGTATGTATGGTCACCACCATTAAGACCGATATCTCACCAAGAACCTCTTTGGAATGCATTAAAAGCAAAACAACTACAAACAATTGGCTCCGATCAATGCTCTTTTAACTTCAACGGTAAAAAACAACTAGGATTAAATGATTTCTCTAAAATACCTAATGGCGGTCCCTTTATTGAAGATCGATTTTCTGTTTTATATTCAGAGGGTGTCGCAAAGGGACGCATTTCTTTAAATGATTTTGTCGATATGATTTCAACGAGTGCGGCGAAAATCTTCGGTTTATACCCGCAAAAGGGAACGATTGCAGTTGGGTCCGATGCAGATATTGTACTGTTTGATCCAAGTGTAAAACGAACGATTTCTGCTCAAACCCATCATATGAACGTTGACTATAACGCCTTTGAAGGTTTGGAAGTAACGGGTGAGCCGATTAGTGTGCTACTAAGGGGCGAATACGTCATAAAAGACAAGCAATTTGTAGGTTCCCTTGATTATGGTAAATATATTAAACGCAAACTGGCAAAAAAACTAAGTGATGAAGAAGCTGTAGTACCTAATTAAGCTTGAGTTTACTTTAGGGGGGATTAAATGAGTTCACTTACTGGAGGGCAAATTTCTTTAAACCTAACTGATAATTTTAAAGAAATTCATCCTGGTTTAACGAAAAGGGAAGCTATCGAAGAAGCCAATCGTTGTTTATATTGCTATGACGCACCTTGTATAAAGGCTTGTCCGACTAGCATTGAAATTCCTAAATTTATTAAAAAGATTGCATCGGGAAATTTAAAAGGTTCAGCTAAAACGATATTAGAAGCAAATCCTGTCGGTGCTAGTTGTGCGCGGGTTTGTCCAACGGAAGAGTTATGTGAAGGAGCTTGTGTTTTAAATAACGAAACGAAACCGATTTCAATTGGTCATCTTCAACGTTATGCAACGGATTGGGCAATGCAACAAAGGAAACCGTTGTTTGAAGTAGGAGAAAGAAACGGTAAAAAAGTGGCCATAATCGGCAGTGGTCCAGCAGGATTATCGGCAGCTAGAGAGTTAAGTTTACTAGGTTATCAAGTAACTATTTTTGAAGCTGAGAAAGAAGCTGGTGGATTAAATCGTTATGGTATTGTTTCATTCCGATTGCCGACGGAAGTTGTTCAGTGGGAAGTGGAACAAGTAAAACAACTGAATGTCGACATTAAAACGAATACAGTTGTAGGGATCGACATTACGACAGAGGAACTTCTAAATCAATTTGATCGAGTTGTTGTAGCCGTCGGAATGGGCAACGTCCCCCATCTTGGGATTGAGGGGGAAACATTAAAGGGTGTATATGACGCCATTGAATTTGTAAAAAGAACAAAGATGGAAGAGCCAACCAATGAGCTAGTTGGTAAAAAGGTCATCATAATAGGTGCGGGAAATACGGCTATTGATGCAGCTACAACGGCTGTTCGATTAGGTGCTGCCAACGTTAAGATTGTTTATCGTAGAACGAAAAATGAAATGACGGCTTATCAGTTTGAATACGACTTTGCTAAGCAAGATGGTGTAGAGTTTCGATGGTTAACCGCACCAACGAAAATTATCGGAAATGAACAAAATGAAGTGGTTGGATTAGAGTGTATAAAAATGGATTTAGGGGAAATAGGTCTAGATGGAAGACAAAAGCCAGTTCCTATCCAACAATCTGAGTTTGTTTTAGAAACGGACGTGGTCATTAAGGCGATTGGCCAATCGAGACATATTCAATTAATAGAAAGGTTCGGTTTAGATCATTCAAAGGGTGTAGTAGAGGTAAATCCAGAAACCTATCAAACATCTCAAGAAAAAGTTTATGCATGTGGTGATGTCGTTTTTGGAAATGGTCAAGGGGAGGCAATGGTTGTGACTGCTGCTCAGCAAGGGAAGGAAGTCGCAAAAGCCATTCACCGTTCATTTGTGCTGCAATCGGAAATTGCGTAATAAAGGAGGAACTATTAATGGCAGATTTACGAATCAATTTAGCGGGCATTAAGTCACCCAATCCTTTTTGGCTTGCTTCAGCACCACCGACCAATTCGGGATACCAAGTACAAAGAGCCTTTGATGCTGGTTGGGGAGGGGCTGTTTGGAAAACGTTAGGCGAACCAATTATTAATACGACTTCCCGATTTGCAGCCCTCAGCTTTAATGGTCAACGGGTAGCGGGATTTAATAATATTGAGCTCATTACGGACCGCCCTTTAGAAGTAAATTTAAAGGAAATATATGAGACGAAAAAACGTTTTCCTAATCATGCGATTATTGCTTCCCTTATGGTCGAACCAAAACAGGAAAAATGGCATGAAATCGTAAAGCGGGTTGAAGAAGTAGGGGTTGACGGGTTGGAGTTGAACTTTGGTTGCCCCCATGGAATGGCTGAGCGCGGAATGGGAGCTGCTTCTGGGCAAGTACCTGAGTTAGTTGAAAAACAAACCTATTGGGTGAAGGAAGTAGCAAAAACACCTGTTATCGTCAAACTCACTCCTAACATAACGGATATTACCGTTACAGCAGAAGCAGCAGTTCAAGGTGGAGCCGATGCTGTTAGTATGATTAATACAATAAACAGTTTAATGGGTGTCGATTTGGATACGTGGAACACGATCCCCCATGTTGCAGGAAAGGGAGCCCATGGAGGCTATTGTGGTCCCGCTGTAAAGCCGATTGCCCTTAATATGGTAGGCGAATGTGCAAGAAATCCGCTTATTAATGTCCCTATTTCTGGTATCGGTGGAATTTCTAACTGGCAAGATGCCGTTGAATTCATTTTAATGGGGGCTACCGGTGTCCAAGTATGTACAGCAGCAATGCATCATGGTTTTAGCATTGTGGAGGATATGATAGATGGCTTAAACAATTATCTCGATGAAAAAGGAATTACTTCCATAATGGATATCGTCGGAAAAGCGGTTCCGAAATATTCCGATTGGGGCGACTTAGATTTAAATTACAAAGTGGTAGCGCGCATTAACAACGATGTGTGCATCAATTGTAATAAGTGCCATATATCTTGTGAAGATACGTCTCATCAATGTATTGACATGTTGAAAAATGAAAAAGGTGAACCATATTTGAAAGTACGGGAAGAGGATTGTGTCGGATGTAATTTATGTGCGATTGTTTGTCCAGTTGAAGGTGCTATCAATATGGTGGAAATGAAACAACCTTTACCAAGTATGACATGGAATGAGAGACAATCGAGCATTGCCCGCTTCAAAATGGATAAAGTAGCAAAGTAAAGTTCAAGTCTTTTGTCATATGGAATAGAGTTTCAATTGAAAAAGTGAGGTGGACGTGTGTCAGAGCATATGCAGTATTTAGAGGAGAAGAGAAAAATTGATAGTTACTTTGATAAGGGCTATCAAATTGTAAGTATTTTCGAGAATTTAAGTGGTACGTTCGTTGACTTTGTAACAAGTCATGATGCCGGTGAACGGGAAATTGTAGAATTACAATTACTTACTGCAGAAGCACGCAAATATATTGCATCAAAACTAATCGTCGCAAATTAAACTTAAAAGAAAGTAGAAAAACTTGTAAGGATTTCTTCGTCCTTACAAGTTTTTTGTTAGATTGACAAAAACTAAACAATCAATTAAAGTGTTTGTATAAATATAAACGAATTTTAGTTTTGTTTATCTATTTATAAACATTTATGTTTGACGTTAGTATTGGGGGAGAAAAAGTGAACCAGTTGGAACCATTTTGGAATGCATCTTTAGAGGAAATTAAAAGGGGATATACGGAAGATCAATATAGATACTCATGTTTATTATGCGGAGAACAAGTGGAAAAAGGGATTATATATCCTGAGGAACAGGTTTTCTATGAAGCAGAGCGATTTATTCGTTTACACATTGAAAAAAATCATGGCTCTGTATTTGATTATTTAATCGGATTAGATAAAAAAGTAACTGGTTTAACGGAGCATCAAACGATGTTGCTACGCCATTTTTACGCTGGTAAAAATGATAAAGAGATTCAACAAGAAATGGAAATTGGCAGTAGTTCTACAATTCGACATCATCGATTTATGTTGAAGGAAAAGGAACGTCAAGCTAAAACATTTCTAGCTATTATGGAGTTGTTGAAGGAAAAGGATCAATATGCACCTGCATTTGTGGAGCCTCATAAACATGCCACAATGGTAGACGACCGTTATGCGGTAACAACTGAGGAACAATCGAAAATATTGGAAAAGTATTTTCAGGAAGGGTTATCTGGTCCTTTAGCGAAATTTCCTCCTAAGGAAAAGCAACGCATTGTAGTATTACGAGCAATTGCGAACCGTCTTAATCCCAATGCAACTTATACAGAAAAAAAACTAAATGACATATTAAAAATGATTTACAGTGACTATGTATTGATTCGAAGATATTTAATTGAGTATGGGTTTTTAGATCGGAAATTAGATGGCAGCATGTATTGGTTGAAGAAGTAACATGATTAAAAGAATGTAGGTGATACGGATGGATAGAAAAAAAGAGTTAAAGCAACAATACCAAGAGGTTGCCATTGTTGCAGGTGTGTATGAAATTAAAAACAATGTAAATGGAAAAGTGTTTGTTGACAGTACACGTAACTTAAAAACCATTAACGGTGTAAAATTTAGTTTAGACAATCAAGTTTTTAAAAACAAAGCGCTCCAAGCGGATTGGACGCAATTTGGAAAAGATGCCTTTTCGGTTACGGTATTAGAATCATTAAAAAAAGATGAGAAGGACCCATATTTCAATGAAAAAGAAGCTTTGAAGGAATTACAACAAAAATGGTTAGAAAAGTTAAAGCCTTTTGGTGAACGAGGTTATAACTAATAAAATATAATATTGATGAGAAGGGGTTGCGCTGTACATATAGACGCCCCTTTTTTTGTTGTCGATAAAATAAGGAAAATGTAACAAGAAAGCGACAAAAACTTTTTCAATTCATTCATTTCATTTCCAATTGTTTCGTAATATATAGAGACATTATTTGGTAGGGGGAGTGCATTTCTTTGAAAATTCTCCGCTTTCTCTTAGTTACCTTTACTTTCTTTTTAGTAGGTTGTGAAGAGTCAGTGGAAGTAAAGCCAGTTGTAACAATAGAAACTAAACCATTAGTAGAAGCTAGTTCAGTTGTAGAAGTTTCTGAAGGAGATACAAAAAAATTGGAGGCTTCCGGTGACGAAGTTCAATTACTAGATAATGCTTGCTATAGTAACGAGATTTACATTGAAGGGGAGGACATTTGTGCCTTAGAGATTCAATGTATAGATGATGATTCCTGTATTGAATGGGGGAATCGTATTATTAAAGGTCTTGAAGCCGATTATGGCTCTCTTGTTCATGAAGAATCTGTTGCAACTGGTAATGAAGGAGTAACGGTGCTCACTACTTATAATGTCGATCATAGCCAGGAAGTCATCTATACTAATCAAAATATTTCCATTGAAGAGAGGACTTATCATGAAAACCTATGGTCTAGCTTTAGTTGGTTAATTCCCGAAGCGAAACGAAAAGAAATTAATCGTTTTGAAGTGTTTGACAGTGGAGATACCCTCGCTTATGTTTCCCTTTATGACCCGTATGGTAAGTATTGGACCCTCGGGATGAATCAAAAAGATATTGAACTTGCCTCCGAAACCCTTGTTACATACTTACATGAATATGCCCATTTCCTTTCATTAAATGAAACCCAAGTGAACTATTGGGTACCTGAGAAACGGTGCCAGTCCCTTTATTTAATAAATTCAGGATGTTTTTATAAAGATGCCTATTTAACCTATTTTTATAAACAATTTTGGGAATCGGGAGGACATGGTAAATTGGAAGACTTTTATGTTTCAAAATATGCGATGTATTCTCCGGAAGAAGACTTTTCAGAATCATTTGCCCACTTTGTGTTAACGCAAACACCAAAGGGGGACAATGTAAAGGAAGAAAAGATATTATTTTTTTATCAATTTGAGGAGTTAGTGCAATTGAGAACAGAGATTATAGCCCGGACTGCTACTTGGTTGATTAGAAGTGTTATTTAATACTATCCGCAAAAAATCCCCTTCGCCTAATGCGTTGGGGATGTTGTTTTTTGCCTTAATGAATCCGTTCAAAGGGAAGTGAAATTTAATTGTAATGTTAGAATACCCGCAATCGAAGAAGTTATGATTGTTAATTTAAACCATCGATAAATAACTCAATTTCTTCTTGTGTTTTTCGATCTTTACTAACAAATCGTCCGCTTTCCTCACCATCTTTATAGGCGATAAAACTTGGGATACCAAAAACGTCTAATTGGATACAAAGATCAATGAATTCATCCCGATCTATTTTGATAAATTGATATTCAGAAGCGTATTTTTCTTCAATGGATGGCATAAACGGGTCGATGAATCGACAATCTTTACACCAGTCCGCCGAAAACATAAAAATCGTTTGTCCTTCAGATTTTAGTTGTTCAAATTGTTCAACCGATTGTAAATTTTCCACGAGATAATTCCCCCAAAATTAATTTTTTCTCATCTTACCATACATATGTATTATTTTCCTGTTCGGAAATTGAGGAATTTGACAAAAACTTCTGCAAATAATATTCCACAAATCGAACAAATTATTTATCTAAGTACTGTATTTCCTAAACTCATGGATTCAATTTTTTCGGACATTCTAATGAAGAAAGGAGGTTTCTTTTTGGTCCGACGATTAATTCCTTTAATTCTAATTGTTTTTGTTGTTAATGCGATGTTTTCGAATGTTGGAAGTGCAAAAGAAACACCATCTCAGGAAGAAATAATGAACAAGCGAATGGCCATTTATATACAATTCCAAGATCACATCGTACCGTGGTACCACTTGGCTGCCATTGACCAATATGAAAGAAACATCCAAGCTGTACGTCCTGATATACCAAAACGAGACAGTATAATAGCTATTCAATTTTCTAAAGAATATTGGGCTGGTGCATTTAATCCGTTAGCGGATGATACCTCACCGTTAACAATAAAATATTTTGGTGGTTTAGGACTTGATGGAAATGGTGATGGTGTAGCAAATCCAGAAGATGATGAAGATATTATGTTTACAATGTCAAACTATTTAAGTCAATACGGACCAACTGTTGAAGATTTTAAAATTGCATTGTGGGAATATTATCAAAGTGAGCAAGTAGTAAATCAAATTTTAACCATTGCTAAACTATATAAACACTTTGATACGATTAATATAGATACACATGTTTTCCCTGTTCCTGTCCGTGGATATAACTACAGCTATAGAGGAACATGGGGTGCCAATAGAGGCTGGGGCGGAAGACGTATACATGAAGGTACAGATATTTTTGCAGGATATAGTACACCTGTATTATCAACATCTTATGGTGTTGTTGAAATAATGGGGTGGAACGAATTTGGTGGTTGGCGTATAGGGATACGGGACAATCATAATACGTATCATTATTACGCCCATCTTTCTTATTTCAATAAAGATTTAAAAATAGGCGATATTGTGGAACCAGGAACTATGCTCGGTGGTGTTGGTAGTTCAGGTTATGGGAAAGAAGGAACATCAGGTAAATTCCCACCGCATTTGCATTATGGGATGTACAAGTTCAATGGTCGTACAGAATGGGCATTCGACCCATATCCTTCCCTTGTACAGTGGGAAAAATATTCAAGACAACAGAAGAAGTAAAGAGGCTGTCTTTTAAAGACAGCTTTTTTATTGAATTAAAAAAATTTAAAACAAATCGTTGACAACTAGTTTGGATATATGTTAAATTTATCTCGAATTAAAGATAATTTAGTTCGAAATTTTATTTGAGCTAGTTATCCGATTATTTTTTTAAAATAATATCTCGAATTCGAGACAAAAAAGGGGAAATAAAAATGGCTAAATGGGTAATTGATCAATCTCACTCAAGTGTTGGTTTTGAAGTAAAACATATGATGGTGTCAAAAGTAAAAGGACAATTTGATAGTTATACAGCTGATGTAGAAGCGGCAGATCTTACGGATTTAACAACTGCATCGATTTCATTTGAATTTGATGTTGCAAGTGTGAATACTCACAGTGAAGACCGTGATAATCATTTAAAATCAGCAGATTTCTTTGATACAGAAAAGTTTCCTACAATTACTTTTAAATCGACTAGCATCACAAAAGATGGAGATGACTACAAAGTAACGGGTGATTTAACTATAAAAGATGTAACGAAACCAGTAACATTTGATGTAGAATTTGGTGGTAAAGGTACGAATCCATGGGGCGTTGAAGTCTATGGATTTGAAGCGGAAGCGAAAATTAACCGTGAAGAATTTGGATTAACTTGGAACGCTGCTCTTGAAACTGGCGGTGTACTAGTTGGTAAAGATATTAAAATTAAAGTTGAGTTAGAGGTTAACCCTGCTGCTTAAATAGTATGCAATATGGGTAATCCATCAAAAGGGTTACCCATTGTTATACTAATGTGTACTTGGTGATGTTTGACATAAATCGAATAAAGTGCTACTATTATCTCGAATTAAAGATTTTAAAAAGAAAATAAAAACGTAAATTTTTTTGAATAAATTAAATAAAGAAATTCACACTAAAAATAGTTTGAAAAAACTATTCTATTTTTTAAAAAAAATATCTCGAATTCGAGATAAATTGGAGGAACTATAATGAATGAATTAAAAGGTCTACATCACGTTACAGCGATAACAAGTAGTGCGGAAAAAATTTATGAATTTTTTACTTATACATTAGGACTTCGGTTAGTAAAGAAAACGGTCAATCAAGATGATATTAAGACATACCATTTATATTTTACCGATGATGTCGGTAGTCCAGGGACAGATATGACATTTTTTGATTTTCCTGGTATTCCGAAAGGGGTACACGGAACAAATGAAATTTCAAAAACTTCATTCCGTGTACCAGATGATGCTGCATTAGATTATTGGATTAAACGTTTTGATCGTCTAGGAGTAAAACATACTGGTATAAAAGAACAGTTTGGTAAGAAAACTATCTCATTCGTAGACTTTGACGATCAGGCATACCAACTTATTTCAGATGAGTTTAATGAAGGAGTTGCATCTGGAACTCCATGGCAAAAAGGTCCAATTCCTTTAGAATATGCCATCACTGGATTAGGTCCAATATTTGTTCGAACATCCTACTTTGACTACTTTAAAGAAGTGTTAGAAAAAGTATTCTTTATGAGAGAAATCGCTCAAGAAGATTCGTTCCACTTATTTGAAATGGGAGAAGGAGGAAATGGCGCTCAAGTTGTCGTAGAGTATAATACAGTTCTTCCACAAGCGAGACAAGGTTTTGGAACAGTTCATCATACAGCGTTCCGGGTGGATGACCGGGCAGAATTAGATGATTGGCAACAACGTTTACAAGGCTTTAAATTACCGAATTCAGGATATGTCGAACGTTATTACTTTGGTTCTTTGTATACGAATGTAGCTCCTTCGATTCTTTTTGAATTAGCAACGGATGGTCCTGGATTTATGGGCGATGAACCATACGAAACACTGGGTGAAAAATTATCGTTACCACCATTCTTTGAAGAAAAACGTGAGCAAATTGAGAGCTTAGTAAGACCTATCGACACAGTTCGTAGTACGAAAACATTTGAAAAGGAATATGAATAAGGAGACGAAAAGAGAAATGGGATTTTTAAATAAATTATTTGGTACTGAACAAAAGGAGGAAGAAACAATGGCAAACTTAAATATTGGTATTATTTTAGGGTCAACTCGAGAAGGTCGTGTTAGCCCGCAAGTAGGTGCGTGGGTAAAAGAGTTAGCAGATAAACGTGGCGATGCAAATTATACAATTATCGATATCGCAGATTATAAATTACCGTTTTTAGGTGAAGCTGGTGCAGATAATTCTGGTGTAGCAGCTTGGTCTGAAGCGATTGCAAAACAAGATGGATTTGTATTCATCGTCCAAGAATATAATCACTCTATTACAGGTGCTCTTAAAAATGCATTAGATTTACTTCGTGAACAATGGAACAATAAAGCGGCAGGTATTGTTTCTTATGGTTCTGTAGGTGGTGCTCGTGCTGCGGAACATTTACGGGGCATTTTAGGTGAGTTATTAGTTGCTGACGTACGTGTACATCCAGCTTTATCACTATTCACTGATTTCGAAAACGGTACAGAATTCAAACCTAAAGCTGTTCAATCAGACTCGGTAAATCAAATGTTAGATCAAGTCATTTCTTGGTCTACTGCCTTAAAAACAATTCGATAATAAAATAGAAACCATGTGTATGGACTATCCATACACATGTCTCTATTAATAGGTTGTTGCGGGACTCTTAAAGTTGAAAAATATTGTTGTATGAAGTTTGAGCAAATCCTTTGAAGTTATTTCCTTTGAAGGATGTGCTCAGACGTTATGCATAAATTGGAGGAAACTGAAGTGAAAAAACAGACAACAGGAATTCATCATATTACAGCAATCGTCGGTCACCCACAAGAAAATGTTGATTTTTATGCTGGGGTACTAGGTTTACGTCTAGTAAAGAAAACGATTAATTTTGATGATCCAGGTACTTATCATTTATATTTTGGTAACGAAGGTGGAAAACCAGGTTCTATCATTACTTTTTTCCCTTGGGCTAACGCTTATAATGGACAAATTGGTGATGGGCAAGTAGGGGTTACAACTTATGCCGTTCCTGTCGGTGCAATGGAGTTTTGGAAAGAGAGATTAACAAAATTTGAAATCGAATATACATTAAATGAAAGATTTGGAGAAACTTTTCTTCAATTCGATGATCCCCATGGATTGCACCTTGAAATTGTTGAACGGGAACAGGGAGAATTAAACCCTTGGACATTTGGTGGCGTGACGAAGGATGTTGCCATTAAAGGGTTTGGCGGGGCAGTCTTATTTTCTGCCCGTCCAGAAGAAACTGCGTCAACTTTAGTAGACGTAATGGGACTTGAATTAGTAGGGACAGAAGGAAATTATACGAGATTTAAAGCTTCAGGTGATATTGGAAATATTATTGATTTAAAAATGATTACAGGTGTTAGAGGCACAATGGGGGTAGGCACGGTTCACCATTTAGCATGGCGAGCTAAAGATGATCAAGAGCATATGGAATGGCAAGAGTATGCTATGGATCACGGTCAGCACGTAACTGAAATTAAAGACCGAAATTATTTTAATGCCATTTATTTCCGTGAATCGGGTGAAATTTTATTTGAAATTGCAACTGACCTACCTGGATTTGCCCATGATGAATCTTACGAAACGATGGGGAGTCAACTCATGTTGCCTACTCAATATGAACATTTACGTGACCGATTAGAAATGTCACTTATTCCAATTCAAGTACGTCCGATTGATTAAGGGGGAAATACATGATTTCAATTCAACCGAAAAACAATAGTGAACGTGAAAATTATAAGATATTAACAGGCACGATTATTCCGAGACCAATCGCCTTTGTAACAACCATTTCTGATGAAGGCGTTGTAAATGGAGCGCCCTTTAGCTATTTCAATATTGTTTCCTCAAATCCTCCATTAGTCTCGGTGGCTATACAAAGAGCAAATGGGAATTTAAAGGATACAGCTCGCAATATTTACAACAATGGAGAGTTTGTTGTGCATATAGTTGACCAAAACAATGTAAAACAGGTGAACGAAACGGCAGCTAGCTTACCTTATAATGAAAGTGAGCTTGATATAGCAAATTTGACTCAAGTTCCAAGCGATATGATAAACGTTCCTGGTGTAAAAGAATCTAAGGTAAGGTTCGAGTGTAAACTTGTTCAAGCATTACCTTTACTTAATGAAGAAAACCCTGGAAGTGATTTGTTTATAGGGGAAGTTGTGTTATTTCATATAGATGAATCAATTTATGATCAGGATAAAAGATATATTGATGAACGTAGTTTAGATGCAGTTAGCCGTTTAGCGGGGCAAAACTATGCCACTTTAGGTGATATATTTTCTATTAAAAGACCAAAGTGATTGTTTATAAAGGAGAAAATTGAATGCGACATATATTTAAAGAAGGAACAAACCCAAATAAACCTGTATTACTTCTATTGCATGGTACAGGTGGGAACGAAAATGACTTACTGCCAATAGCAGATATTATAGACTCTGAAGCCTCTGTATTAAGTGTTAGAGGGAATGTTTTAGAAAACGGAATGCCTCGGTTTTTTAAACGTCTTGCTGAAGGTGTTTTTGATGAAGAGGATTTAATTTTTCGGACAAATGAACTAAATCAATTTTTGGATGATGCTGCTAATAAATATCAATTTGATCGTCATAATATTGTAGCAATCGGTTATTCAAATGGAGCGAACATAGCTGCGAGTTTACTATTTCATATTCAAGATACTCTTAAAGGAGCAATTTTGCACCATCCAATGGTTCCGAGAAGAGGTATTCAATTACCAAATCTAGAAGGAATTAATATTTTCATTGCAGCAGGTGTGAACGATCCAATTTGTCCTCAACAAGAGTCAATTGAACTAAAGGAACTTTTAGAAAGTGCCGGTGCCAATGTTCAAGATCATTGGGAAAATAGAGGACATCAATTAACGATGTCCGAAATTCAAACAGCTAAAGCATGGTATGAAAAAATTTACTCATAATTTTAAGATCGTCCCCATCATCAATTGATGGGGATTTTTTTGAATTAAAAAGCGCTTTTTTTTTAAAGGCAATGTAAGAATACTATAGGAAGAAAAACTTATAATATCGTTATTTTGATTTATAAATGAATAATTTTGAGAAATAGTATTGACTTCTTTTCTATAAGAGTGTAGTATATTAAAAGTCGCTGATGTGACGTTAGAAATATATTAAATGATATTTAAAATTGTTGACTTCCATTTAGTATATTGATATAATATAATAGTTGTCTTGTTGATTTTACAACTTACAATTATCTTTTAAAAAAGTTGTTGACAACAATGCTATAACGAGTTATTATACAAGAGTTGCTGTTGGAAGATGGCAACTAAAGTGAACCTTGAAAACTGAACAACAAAACGTTAATGAAATACAGTTTCAACTTAACAGTTAAAACAAAATTTTGGACATCATTATGATGCCAGTGTAAATTTAGAGCTTTATCAAATTTTCTTTTATGGAGAGTTTGA
>NZ_JBIQFG010000028.1:0-40164 GCF_045369345.1 Ureibacillus sp. 179-F W5.1 NHS
GAAATACGTGCCCCTTGCCATACACGAACGAAAATGTCTCGTCCTAAATCATCTGTACCGAACCAATGGGCAGCTGATGGCGCTGCATTATAAACCCCTAATTGTTCACGGTAACTATAAGGTGAAAAAATAGGTACAAATATAGCTAATAACGTAATAATGACTAACGCTATTATCCCGAAAATCGCTAATTTATTTTGAGAAAATCGAAGCACTACTTCTTTCCAAAAGGACACGGATTTATCAGCTAATTTTTCACTTTCATCCGAACGGCCACCGACAATTTTAAACTTATCCGGTGAAATTTGTTCAAATAATTGGTTGTTTTGTGCCATTACTTTTTCGCTCCTTTCAGCTTTATCCGCGGATCAATTACACTGTATAAAATATCAACAATTAAAACAGCAAATAATAGAATAATAGAATAGAAAACGGTTGTCCCCATAATAACTGTATAATCACGGTTTGTAATACTCGTTACGAAGTGTCTTCCTAATCCTGGGATAGCAAAAATTTGTTCAATAATAAAGCTTCCCGTTACAACTCCAGCTGTAAGGGGTCCCAAATATGTAACAACTGGTAGCAATGCATTTCTTAACGTATGTCGGAATACCGTTGTCCATTTTCCAAGACCTTTTGCACGCGCCATTTTTACATAATCACTATTTCCTTGTTCAAGCATGCTTGATCTTATAAGTTTCGCAATGAAACCTGCATGAGTAATGGCAATGGCAAAGGCCGGTAAAACACTATAAATAAACCCTTTCCATCCGCTTACCGGGAAGAGGCCTAACTTATACGCTAAAAAATATTGCATTAAACCAGCTAATATAAATGAAGGTACTGAAATACCTAAAACTGCAATGGTTGTCGCTAAATAATCCGGCCAACGGTTATGATATAGCGCTGCAATTACCCCAAGTAAAACACCTAAACCGATTGATAAGATCATTGCTTCAATTCCCAATGTTAATGAAATAGGGAAACTTTCTGAAATAATATCATTTGTAGAACGACCTTTATATTTCATCGATTCACCAAAATCAAAGCTAATCGTATCTACTAAATAATCTTTATATTGAACATACCAAGGATTATCTAATCCATATTTTGCGTTTAATTGGGCCTCTATTTCCGGCGGAAAATCCCGTTCGCTAGCAAACGGACTACCAGGTGCTAATTTCATTAAAAAGAATGTAGCTGAAACGATAATAAATAAAGCAATAAGTATATAAATTAATCGCTTAAAAATATATCGCAGCATTGTTTTCCCCTCCTTTTCATATTAAAAGGCTGCTCTGAATCGATTACTCGATAGAAAGCAGCCTCAAATGTTAGTAACCTTTTCCTAATTTAAATAGATTATTTTTCAACATCTACATATTTTAGATACATGTTACCAAGTGAATCTTGTTCCATATTCTTAACATAGTCTTTCTTCACTGAAAGATTTGTGTAGTAATAAATTGGTGCAACTGGAGTTTCAGCCATGATAATACTTTCAGCCTGTTTTAACAATTCAAGACGTTTAGCAGGATCTGTTTCAGTATTAGATTGTTCAAGTAACTGAGTATACTCTGCATTTTCCCAACCAGTATCGTTGTTACCATTTTCTGCAGAATTGTACATTTCTAAGAATGTGTAAGCATCGTTGTAGTCAGCAATCCAACCCATACGAGCGATATTGTAATCTAAGTTAGATACTTTATCTAAGTATACTTGCCACTCTGAGTTATCAAGAGTTACATCGATACCTAGATTTGTACGCCAACCTTCTTGAATGAATTGAGCAATAGCTGCGTGAGCTTCACTTGTATTAAATGAAAGGCTTAGTTTAAGTTCGCTTGGATCAGATAGACCAAGTTCTTTTAAACCTGCATCTAATGCTTTTTTCGCTTCTTCAATATCATTATCTTTCATATAGCCACGATCTTCTTCAAAACCTTTAACCGCTGAAGGAACCATACCTAATGCAGGAGTTTGTTCCCCTTTTGTAACGTTATCAATTAAACCTTGACGGTCAATCGCAAGTGTTAATGCTTTACGGATGTTTGCATTCGCTGTTGGTCCTTCTGTTGTATTAAATTTATACACATAGATAGCAGCATAATCGGAAATTTTTAAAATTCCTTCTTCTTTATAACGATCGATTACATCTAATCCAATTGTTTGGAACGGTGAACCTAACCAGTCAATTTCACCAGCGTCAAACATTGTTGAAGCAGTTGTTTCAGATTCAACCATTGAAATGTTAACTTTATCTAAAGCAACATTATCAACATCCCAATAGTTTTCGTTTTTCTCTAAAGTAATGGAACCACTATGTTGCCAGTCCGTTAATTTGAATGGACCGTTTGTTACATAAGAATCACCAGCTTCTGCATACCAAGTATCATTTGCTTCTGCAGTTGCTTTGTGAATTGGATAGTATGTTTTAAACGCAGTTAACTCTAAGAAATATGGAGTTGGGTTTTCTAAAGTAACTTCTAAAGTTTTTTCATCTACTACTTTAATTCCTAAATCTTCTACTGAACCTTCACCAAGGTTATAAGCTTGTGCACCTTTAATTGGGTAAAGAATTGATGCATATTCAGATGCATTTTTAGGATCTAAAGCAAATTTCCAAGCATATTCGAAATCTTCAGCAGTAACAGGGTCACCATTTGACCATTTTGCATCTTTTAAAGTGAATGTATAAGTTAATTGATCATCACTTACGTCAATCTTTTCTGCAGCTGCCTCGACAACTTCACCATCTTTAACAGTTGTTAAACCTTCAAACACGTTTTGTAAAATCGCATTCGAAGTACTATCTGTTGCTAATTGTGGATGTAATGAAGGTGGTTCTGATGGAATGACTAAGTTTAGCTCTTTTGAACCGCCCTCTTCAGAAGCTCCTTCTTTTGAATCATCTGTAGATTCTTTTTCAGAACCGAAGTTACAAGCCGCTAATACTAGAGTTAAAGCTAGTAACATCAGCATTAAAAATAGATTTCGTTTTTTCACGAGAATCCCCCTTTTTTGTTTATTCCCTATTTTCAGATAATAGGATTAACATAAACATCATAGCAAAGATTTTTTTATAAATAAACTAAAAATTCATTTTTCTAGGAAAATTTAGATAAAACACTATTCTAATATAATCGTGATTATTTAAACACTTTTCCTAGCTATTACTTTGAATTGAAAATATAAACAAGAAATAAAACTATATCTTAAAAAGCAAATTCTTTAAAACATACGATTAAATAAGGGTTTTCATTCTAATTTCAGAATATTCATTTAATTGGTGCAGCCGCATTATTTACCTCATTTATGTAAAATAATGTAAATTAGTACTAAAGAAATATTTTATTAAGAAAAATACATTTTTTTAAAAATTTTTAGCACTTTATTAAGAAAAAGTATTTAGTGTAAATGGAACAAAATTAGTCAAAAAGAAATGTAATGATTTATTTTAGTACGGAATCAATCCTTTTAAAAATAAAAAAGATGTCTTAAATAATTAAGACACCCCGTTTTTTAACGACTATTTGCTTTTCTAAAACCATCCACGCAATTCCAAATGGAGAACAAAGGTACTAACATAATTGCCATGACAATAAATTGTCTTACTTTTTCACTTGATATATCAAAAATAGTTGCCAGATATGTTAAAAATTCATGGTTGAATAAGTTAGGATTGATTATAACAATAATTAAAGTAACAACCCCAATCACTTCACGTAAAACATTAAAAATAGCAACCTTCTTCGTCCATTGCCCCTTAAATAACTGATAAAGTGCTAACCCAATCTCCATTCCAATAACAAGTACTATTAATGGCCAATACGAGTTTAAAATAGTTTGGTTCAAGGAAGGCATTATAAAGGTAAGACCGTCATCCGTTTTTTCATATACCCCTACTAAATGACTTGCATAAAAGTAGAACGTTCCCCAAATAGCAGTCCAAAGTAAACTACCGAATACTTGCCTCTTTGAAATAGCTCTCTTCTTTGGAATAAAAGGTATATTTTTTAAGTCGTCTGGCGTCCATTCATTGAGACTCATCGTACGGGGCTGATTATCCTTTATCCCATCGATCCGCTCCACTATAGCAAAAATTAATGTTAGCCAAAAGAATACTTGAATAAAGATGCTAACAATGTTCCAAATACTTTGAGTTAAAATATTTAAACCGGTTGTCAAAACCGTATCCCCTTGTTCAAACTCAATAATTTGAATAGCTGCTACGGAAATAAACGCAATTACAGCTGCAATAGGAACAATCATTTTCAAAAATGAAACATATAAATCAAAATACTTTGGACCAATAAGATGCATTGGTCTGTCATTATAACTACTTGCTAAAGAAACCGGATTCCCCAGTTGTTGCAATACTTGTTTTACATCCTTTTCCGTATATTCCAGTGGTAGCATATCTTCTATAGTAGATTTTAACTCTAGCCCAATATCTTCACGACTTTTTTGAGGTAACCTTCGCGTTACTTCATGAATGTAACTATCAATCAAATTCATTTAAACCATCCCCTTTCAGCAATTTATACAATTGTTTAGAATTCGTTAGCCACTCTTCTTTTAATTCCTTATAAATTTTCAACCCGTAATCTGTTAATATATAATATTTCCTTGGTCTTGATTCTGTCGTGTCCCAACTGCTTTCAACAAGTTCCTGTTTTTCTAATCGACGAAGTAATGGATATAACGTACTTTGTTCAATTGTTATCCCCGAGTCTTCCAGTAACTGGACTAACGAATAACCATACTGCTGCGTTTGCAATTGACTTAAAACGGCCAAAGTCAATGTACCTCTTCTTAATTCTGTGCTTAATGAATCCAGTATATTGTTCAACGGAACACCTCCTCCCTCTTATACTATGTAAAATACAGTATATATGATACTGTATTATAACGCGAACATTATTATTTCAATTTTTGGAAATGTTTTAGAAATTTTGAACGTTTAGCTATTTACTTCCTCTTGATTTTCTTATACGATTTCTGTTGTAAAGAGAAAGAAGGTTTAGTTCATGCTATTTGATTTAGATTTATCACTCATTGTCATTTTATTTCTTTTTGGATTTTTAGCCGCCTTTATTGATTCAGTAGTTGGTGGTGGGGGAATCATTTCACTACCAGCCCTAATGTTTACAGGACTAAGCCCATCAGCTGCAGTGGCAACAAATAAATTGGCTGGTACTTTAGGTTCTTTAACGAGTACAATTACTTTTTATCGTTCAGGAAATATTGACTTAAAACCTATAGCAAAAATATTTCCTATTGTATTTATTGCATCGATGTTTGGAGCATGGACGGTCCATTTAATGGATCCCAATGTTTTAAAACCATTAATGCTTGTCATGTTAGCCGCAGTTGCTATCTATACTTTCTTTAAAAAAGATTGGGGTAGTATTTCAACCTATAAAAAACTTTCCCCTAAAAAATACATAGGCTTTATATTCCTAGTAGCCGCGATTGGGTTTTATGATGGATTTTTAGGTCCTGGAACAGGATCTTTTCTCATTTTCGCATTTCTTTTAATTGGTTTTGACTTTTTAAAAGCAGCAGGAAATTCAAAGCTACTAAATTTCGCTAGTAATATCGGTGCCCTTGTAATGTTCCTATTCTTAGGGCAGATTAATTTTGCCTACGGTCTAGTTATGGGAATTGCTCAAATTATTGGCGCCATTTGTGGTTCTAAATTTGCCATTAAACAAGGCAGTGGATATGTACGTATACTCTTTATCGTTGTAACTGTTCTTTTGCTTACTAAAAATACATATGATTATTTCGCTAATTGACAAAAAAATCGAGACTGCTATTAGGCAATCTCGATTTTTTTCAATTCCCTTCTAATACGGAACCAAATATTCAAGGTACATAAAGTGGAACAGTGAATTTTCTCGTATTATCTAGTTACTTTTCAATTTGTTATGTTAATATCATCTATTTCCATTGCATCCCCGCATGTTTAATACGATATTTTACATTCACTTTAATTGTCATTTTTTTATAAACTTCTGCCCATTTCTCATCTGTTTTTACATTTTCATCCCAATACTTTGGATAAAAAGCCCTTACTCGTCCTCCTAAACCAAGAATATCCGATTCCTTTTCCTGCCACTTCTTCAATGTTTCTTCAAACCTTTCTCCAGCAACTCGGGAAGCTTCCTGTTCAAGTTCATCAACTTTTTGTTTACTTAAATCATTCGCACCTATTTCTTCATCTATACTCGAATCAATTTCAACATCAATGAAAGCTTTTGGTTGTCCATTTTTTACATTGACTTTAATTTTCGAGTCCCTTTTTAGTGATTCTACTAAGTATACTTCCCCGTCTTTAGAAGATACTGCAATCGGATAACCTCCAGGATTTTTCTCCCTCATAGCTAAATACGCACCAATTTCAATTGGAGTCATCGTACCAACCATTTTCTCTCCATTAAAAAAAGCAAGTCCGTTAATTAATATTCTTTCCTTCTCAAGGACTTTAACTAAAGGTAATTTAGCATCCACACCTTCTTCTTCTAAATCTACCCAAAATTTACCTAAATATTCCGTTGGCAACTGACCTAAACGTGCTGCATTTTCTAATGTTTCAGATAAATATAAAGCAGGAACCGTTTCAATAGGAGGAGCAGCCTCTAGTACATCTGAGGCTACATCTTCACTAATCACCATCCAAGCTGTTCTTCTTACCTCATAATTCCGTTTTAAGAAATCATTTATAACATCCATACCTTCTTTAGCTACTTCATCGTTTATAATGACAATTTGCAAATGACCAAGATATAATTTTTCAGCTAATTGTTGCTGTAAATTTGACATGGCATCATCTAACGTATGACCTACCGTTTCAAGTACCCATGCCGTTTGCCCCGAGCCATCCCCTCCTACACCTTCAGGACCAAGTTTAATTTTCCCCGGTACTGCCAATTGGGCCGTAACTCGATAAAGTGCATTTTACTCTCCACCAGGAAATTTATCTTCTGAATAAGATAACTCGGGCGTATCACTTTCTCGTTCTGCTATATCGATAGACAATCCTAAAATATTGGCCCGCTCTTCCAGTTCATATCGATCCCAGCATGCTGTTAAAATTGGAGAAAATAACAAAATTAAAATAATCAACAGTTTCTTATTCATGTCGCATCTCCTTTAATTTTCCGGAGTTTTGCTATAAGTAACAAAAGAATAAGGTATACAATTGTGCTAAAGGATACAAAAAAAGTAATCATTACAATGTAGTCATATAATACATAAATATCTTCAGGTATGATGGCGATAACAAATACTAAGGGTGATCCTATATAAGAAATAAGTCTGTATTTTTTCGTACCGAATATTTCAGCAACCCCTCTAACGAACAGGAAATAATAAGAAAGAAGCGTTGTAAATACTGCAAAAATCCATGCAATAATAAAAATAGCATCTATCCTTGCAAGGACATCCCCTGGAACTTGCACCATCCTAGCTAAAATTAATGTCGGCCAAAAAACGTTTGCCGCTTCTTTATCTCCAAAAACTGCTAATGACATCGTAACAATTCCCCATAAAAAAAACCTCCAATAAGTAAACCCCAAAAACTACTTTTCATACTTTTATTCGGATTTTTCATGTAAGGAATAACCATTGAAATAACGAGGAAATTGGCGAGCGCTTGTATGGCAAAACGAGCACTTCCTAAATAATCCTGAAAATTCAAGTCATGACCTAATATAGGAAGTAAACGGTATACTTCCACATCTCCAATAGAAGGGATTATTATGAGTAGAATAGCTACGATGATAAACGGAAGATAGAAAAAGTGTATATATGCAAATGTTGATACGTTATTAAAACGAATGGCTATACAAATGAAAATAATTAGCAGTATAGATATTTGAATTGGGGTATCTGGTAAAAGCCCTCCCTTTAATACTTCCGCAAACTGTCGAGTTTCAAGACCCATTAATATAATAAAAAAAAGAATAACAATCATATTGAAAAAATTTCCTAAATGTTTACCGATAATTTTTTGTGAATAACCAATTAACGTGCTTTTAGAAAACTTTTTCCCTAATGCAGCAATGGCGAGAATTCCTATCATACAGATTGCTATTCCAATTAAAGTTACTAGTGGAGCAGCAGTATTCGATCCTTCTATAATAAATCTAGGAATGGGCAGTATCGTTATACCTAGAACTGTCCCTATAATAATAATAACCAATTGTACAGAGGTTATTGAGTCACTATGTTTCATCTTCTCCTCCTCTACCCTCTTCCACAAAGTTGTTTTCAGCCTTTTCTTTCACTCTTTTTCCAACCCTTTTTGTATTTTGAGGATTCAAAGTTTTAGGTCGTTCCTTTAACCAATCTAATGGTGCTCGAATAATCGCATCCTTTAATGCCTTTAAGTTTACTGGTGCAATTGGTGCCATATACGGAACACCATAGGAGCGTAAGCTAACCATATGATTAAGAACAATAATAATTCCTATTGCTAATCCTAATAATCCAAAAATGCCAGCTAATATAACAAGGAAAAATCTTAACATACGAAAGGCATTAGCTGCATTGTAAGACGGTGTTGCAAAGGAACCAATGGTCGATAACGCGATTATAAAAACTGTAATAGGACTAACAAACCCTGCTTGAACAGCAGCTTGTCCTACAACTAACACTCCAACGATTGATAGGGCACCACCGATTTGTTGCGGCATTCGTACACTTGCTTCTCGGAGTATTTCCATTGCAATTTCCATTATTAATACTTCTACAAAAACAGGGAAAGGTACTCCTTGTCTACCGCTTGAAGCAGCTACTACAAAGCTTGCCGGTATTAATTCAGGGTGAAAGGATAAAGCAGTTACATAGAAAGAAGAAAAGGTTAAAGAAAAAACAAGTGCTATAAAACGAATGATTCTAATGAAAGAGGAAATAAGCCATCGCACATTATAATCTTCATTTGTTTGATAAAATTGATGAAAAGTTGCAGGTACAATTAACGCAAAGGGACTCCCATCCACTAAGATAGCAACTCTTCCTTCCAAAATGTTCGCAATAGTTTTATCAGGTCGTTCCGTATTAAGGACTTGCGGAAAAGGAGACCAAGGATTATCTTGAATAAACTACTCTAAATAACCGGCATCTAAAATACTATCTATTTCAACCGCATCTATCCTATTTTTCACTTCCTGGACAAGTGTCGGATTTGCAATATCATCTAAATAACAAATAGCGACTTTTGTATGGGATCTTGTTCCAACTTCTGTCTGTTCAATTCGGAATTCTGGAACAGGAAGACGATATCTTATTAGTCCAATATTTGTAATAATCTGCTCAATAAATCCATCCCGCGGTCCAATGACGACCCTCTCGGTTTCAGGCTGTTCAATTGATCGTTTATCTATTTGTACAGCATCGAATTCTAACGCTTTACTAATTCCTTCTATAAAAACGATAGTTTTTCCAAGAGTTAAAGATTGAAGTAGTTTAGAATAATTTTCTATTATCTTTGTATCAGAGTAGTATAAAACTTGTTCTAATATAAAATCGGTTCCCACATTATCAGAACCCTTTGGCAAACTTAATTCTTGTAATGGTTTTATAATATCTCTATCGATTATTTCGTTGCTCACTAGTGACTTTAAACAAATAAGGGAAGCAGGTATGGTTCCAAACAACTTAAATCTTCGATTGGAAAAGTCCATATCATTTTGAAAAATGGCATTTATTTTGCTCATATTTTCTTCAAGATTTGCACTAATGAATTTATCTTGATTACTTTTTATCATTTCACTATCAGGTATTGTTGGAATACTTTCTTGTTTCTTTTTTTTCGTCCTTTTTCTAAAGAACGGTGACATATTATCACCTGCTTGCTTCAAATTTAAGAAAACATACATAGATAGTATGTGATGTGTAATAATTTCCATACATAAAATTTCTTTTTTCATTTCAACATAAAAAAATCCTAAACGAATGTTTGTTTCGTTTAGGACTTTATGAGTTAGTTCTTTTTTAATTGATTAATCTGTTTCGTTAGTGCATTAAATTTAGAATCGAGTTCAGCATATTCACTATCTTTTGACGTTAAAAAGCTAAGCTTCCCAAGTACTTCTTGCCGTTCCGTCTCCAATTTCAACAGCAATTCATTAGTTGAATCTTGCTCCCTCGGCAACTCCTTCGTCTCTTTAAAGATTCCACCATCCCTAATGACTAATTGATAATTAGTAGTCTTTTCAAGGAAATAACGATCGTGGGAAACAATTAAAAGCGTTCCATCATACTTTTGCAAAGTGTCTTCTAGCTGTTCCCGGGATGGAAGGTCTAAATGATTGGTCGGTTCATCTAAAATTAGAACATCTTTATCCTCTAATATATATTTCATTAATTTACATTTAACCCGTTCCCCCATACTCATATGTTGGATTGGCTCTTTCCACGCTGCTGTCGTGAATCCTAAATGTTTCATTAAATTTTGTACTTTTCCTCGTTCTTCAAAAGATTCTTGGTAGAATAATTGTTCCGGTGTTTTGTCTAAAGGTAAATCGAATACTTCCTGAGTTAAGTAGCCAATGTTTGCAGAAGGAGAAATCCAGATGTCTCCTTCAACTTGTTCCTCGCCCATAATTATTTTTAATAAAGTTGTTTTACCACTACCATTAGGGCCTATTAATGCAATTTTTTCCCCATGTAGCATTGTAAAATGAACATTTTTAAATAAAGTTCTATCATTAAATTTCTTTGTTAAATGCTTTACTTCTAAAAAACGTTTCCCATTTTTGCCCTTCGACTTTAAAGAAAACTTCACTTCATATTCAGGTTTTACTTTTTCTACCTTGGACTTTTCCAATTCTTTTTCAAGCCTTTTACGTTTTGACTTAACTTGAGCATCCGTTCGCTTTGCTTTAACTCGGTGGTACTCTTTAAAGCCTTCTTGTTTTGTTGATTGGGCATGGGCTTTTTGTGACCAAGCCGATAGTTCATTTAATTGACTTTCAATTTTTTGAATCATTTGTTGCTGCTTTTCATATTCCCGTTGTTGGGAAACTCTCCGTTTTTCCCGAGCTTTCATAAAACTTGTATAGTTTCCTTTATGTTCTAATAACTGTCTATCCTCTATAGACCATATTTTCGTTGCCACTTTATCTAAAAAATAACGGTCGTGAGAAACTAAAATAATCGTTCCTTTAAATTGCTTTATCTGTTCAATGAGAAGTTGAGTACTTTCTTCATCTAAATGATTAGTTGGTTCATCTAATAATAATAATTGGGCATTTTTTGAAAAGCCCTTTGCAAGTCTTACCTTTAACCTTTCCCCTCCGCTTAATTGATTGTAGTCATTAGAAGGTACATTCCATTTTGATAGTAAAAGCGCTTCTTCTTTCTCTAACATTTTTGATGTAAAACATGCCGTTTCTTGTTCCACCGATTCGATCGTTAAATTTTGTAATTGGTAAACCTCACCACTACTTGGTGTTATGTTACCTGATATAATTTGGAGTAGAGTAGATTTCCCTACCCCATTCTTCCCGATGATTCCTATAATATCTCCTTGATGTACCGTAGAACTTACACTTTCAAAAATAACGTTTTCCATAATTTCATACTGGATATTTTGTAATTTTAAAATTTCTTGCATCAAAACTCATCCCTTCTTGAAGGGAGGACTCTATCTGGCCAAGGGTAACGATCTCAAACTCTATATTTGGAATCGATTCCATGATAATAGCCAAATCTTTAAAGAAAAAAATCCTCCCAAATATTTTTGGAAGGATTAGTCGCATTTTCACATGATTAAATAAACTATTGGTGATCAATAGCTACTACACGTATGTTAGAAAAATGGGCAGACTAATCCTATTTTAATTTCTTGAAATATAAAAGTACTTCAAAAATAAAAATAAGATTATAAAATCATCGTCCACCCATCTTCCCTTCTTTTCAATTTAAATTATTATATCATAAATGGAGTCATTTCATGAATTCCATCGCAAATTCACTCAACTATCAACATGTCATTGGAATCAAACTTCCACATTTCCCCGTACGCTACTTCCCAGTAATAGTCGTTTGGATCTTGGAAATAGCCACTATAACCACCCCAAAAAACTGTTTCCGGTTTTTTAACAATTTTCGCCCCTGCTTTTTCAGCTAATTGAAAGACTTCATCGACTTCAGTCTTAGATTTACCATTATAAGCTAAAGTAATTCCACCGAATCCATGTCCAATAGTGGGAGGATTTTCTTCATTTATATCTTTCGCTAAATTTTCAATAGGGAATAATGAAATTTTTGTCCCATTGTTATTAAAGAAAATAACTTCGGGATTCGATTCATCTCCATATACTTTAACATCAAAGCCTAAACCATCACGATAAAAACGAAGAGACTCTTTCATATCCTTTACACCTAATGTAACTAAATTTAAACGATTCATATATTCCTCCTATTTTCTTTATAAAAATTTCTCTTTAAATTGGGGGCTTAATTCACTCCATACATCAAACTTGTTGCCATCTATATCAGTAAAAACAAAGTTCTTTCCTACATGACCCCGGTCTTCAATGTCCCCAACCTGGATATTTTTGTTTTTAAATTCGCTATGTAGACTAAGAAGGGCTTGTAATCCGTCTACTTCAAAAGTAACAGAAAACTGTTCATTCCCAGCAAAATCAATGAAGTTTGCATTTGTATTTTTAGATTTCACTAAAAAGAAGCTTTGATTAGCAAAGTTAACAATCGCTTTATCCGTATCAATATATGATATAACCGCATCGATTTTTTCTTCATACCACTTTGCAGAAACTTCTACTTCCTTTACTGGAATGTAAATCGTCCCAACTCTTATCAATCCTGTTAACATCTTTCCCCTCCTAAAAAACAAACCTCATTTTGTACTTTAGAAAGCATTCAAAATGAGGTCGTTTATGTTAATTATTCTTCGTTGCTAACGCATTTTGAATATGGGCAAGATGATGATTGACATGCCATACACAAAATTCCAATGTCCCTTCCACTGTTTGATCACCTGTTTCAGGGTGCTGATACGTTCTTTTTAATTGTTCGTCAGTTAAATGTTCCAATAAATAAGCTAATCGACTATGTAACCCTTCAATAAGTTGCAAAGATTGGGATAGCGGAAGATCCACATCCGGTAACAGTGCCCATCCATTTTCTTCAAAAGGTTTAATCGTTGGATGATCTTCTGTTAATGCTAATTTGATGCGTGTATAAACGTTTACTTGGGCATCTGCTATATGGTGTACAAGTTGTTTCACTGTCCATGAGCCATGGCGATACGTAAATTGCTGTTCTTCTTCATTTAATGATGCAACTACATCTTTTAACCTTGTTGGGTAAGAAGAAATATCTGCAATCCATTCCTTTATTTGATCCTTTGTAATCCCACCAACACTTCTAAATTTCCCAATCGGATATCGCTCTTCCATTAACCCTTGCCTCCAATTTCTATTTGAAATTTATTATTAATTACCTTTTATAAACTGAATAAGTTGTAATAGAATATCTGCATTTTCTTCTGGAGGAGTTTTAGCTAAAATCGCCTCTTTACTCTGTATCATACCTTTTCCTGAAATATAAGAGGCATCTGCTTCCACCATTGTTTTTAAGCTACCCTTTGTTGTTTCAAAGTGAAATTGCAAACCAACAACATTATTTTTATATAGAAATGCTTGGTTTTTACATAGTTCCGTTGAATAAAAAGTCGTTGCCTCTTCCGGAAGTGTAAATGTATCTCCATGCCAATGAAGCACTTCTAATTTCTCAGGTAAAAAATTTAGGGCATCGACATTTTGTCTTTTGTAAATAGGCCACCAACCAACTTCTTTTCCCTTTGGATTTGGCATTACTTTGCCACCAATGCTTTCTGCAATTAACTGAGCCCCCAAGCAAATTCCAAGGACAGCTCGATTATGTTGAATGACTGCTTTTATAAACTGCTTTTCCTCTTGAAGCCATTCAATATCGTCATAGACCCCCATCGGTCCACCTAAAATGATTAATAAAATCAACTTCCTCTAGTTTTGGAAACTGAAATGATTCAAACATCTTAATCATTTCGTAGTTTTGAATCTTCTCAAGAATTCCTGGTGATTCAAAGGGGACATGTTGAATAATATATGTAGTCAATCTTAAAACTCCCTTATCAACGTTTCCTTTTTAGTTACCATCTATAGCGAGTAGTAATTCTTCAATTTGTTTAAAATGGTGTATATCATGTTCAATAAACCCACTTAAGTAATCCGAGATCGTTAAGGACGTTTCGCCAATTTTTATTTGCTGATCCCACAATTCGTCTTCAATATTATTGATAGCAATAACCATCCTTCTTCTCTCAGCTATAAAGTCTTCGATAATTTCCTCTTTTGATTTTTCTTTACTCACTTTAGATGATTGATCATTTAATTCATTTTCGTCTGGAGCTTTTGGTAATTCTTGATGTGTAAAAAAATAAGGAATACGTTTTTTTAATACAAATTGATCCCAAGCTGGAAAGTGCCCGATAATTTCTGCAATTGTCCATTTATCTTTTGCAATAGGCGTTCTCCATTGAGTTTCTGATAAATTTAGCAACGTTTTTACCCACTCAATCGAATTTTCGTAATGCATTAATAATTGTTCTTTATTTTTATGCAAGAATTTCAGCTCCTACAACGTTCACTATTTTTATTTAATGTTCGAGAGAATTGTTGAAAGTCCTTCTTATACGTTAAAAAAATAATTGTTTTATGAGAACAGCGATCCAGTACAAAAGGAAAATCGTATAAACGGCTTTTATAGATAATTTCGTGTTACTAAGGAATGATTGTTTACTATAATTAACCATCACTTTATTATCAAATCCTAAATACTCTTCAATAAAGTCTCCCGTTTGTTCTAAATCTTTGTAATATATTGTAATTCTCGTCTCAATTGTCCAAAAGACATACGTCACTAATAAACCACAAATCGGCATAATATATTCTGCAAATAAAAGAGCATCCGACGATTTTTTCACAGCAAGCTGCACTAATCCGAATTGTACGACAAAGTAAACCGGAACGAGGGCAAATCTTAAATTACTATAATGTCTTCTAGATGCTTTAATTTCTTTGTATTGTTCTAGTGCCAATGCCTTTTTATAATCTAATTCATTCATATAGGTACTCCTTCAAAAAACTGTTATGTAAATTTCATTTTAGCGAACAACTATCTAATAATAAATACAAACCTACATAAATAAAAAAGCCGAAATCACTTAGTGACTTCGACTTCTTACTATTTTTTCAAGGATTATTTTGCTCTCTGGAATACTCGGTATATCATCTAAATTAAAGTTTAAATTTTGTTCGGGTATTTCATATTCCATTCGATTTACTAAAAAGTCTAAACTAATTTTCATCAGTTCAATCGTAATTTGTTCCCCTGCACAACGATGTCCTAAGTAGTAATCTCCCCCACCCTGAGGTATAAAACTAAAAGGACTTCCTTTCCACTGGGCAAATCGTTCAGGGTAAAATTCCTCTGGTTTGTCCCACTGATTCGAATCATGATTTGTACCATACAAATCTAAAAGGGTTAACGTCCCTTCTTTAAACTGATAACCCTTCCATGTGAAATCTTGTTTCACTTTTGCTGCTACAAAAGGGAAGAACGGATAATATCTTCTTACTTCTTGCACAAACATTTTAGGATAATCTTTAAAGGCTTTTAATTTTTCCTTTTGTTTAGGAAATTGATGAAGTGCTAAAAGGGAGAAATTAATATAAATCGAAATGGCAACAATTGGCCTTAACATATTCAGCACTTCCACCGTTACTGTCTCAACGTCCAGTAAATGGCCGTCCTTGTCTTTATGAAAAGCAAATTGATGCAATACTGTATCGACTGGAAATTTTACTTTATGTTCCCTCGTGTTTTGTATTAGCTCTTGAATTTTCTTTTCTGCCAAATTCCGATATGTTCTTCCTATCCAATGGGAAGGTCCAATAGCAGCAGGTGTTTCGAACATGGACGCTAATTCTTTTGTCATTTTCTTAACATCGTTTTCATGTAACGGATAGCCAATCCACTTAAATGCCACTTTACATAGCAATTCTTTTACTTCTTCATAAAAGACAATCTGATCCATTTGAGTCCATTTATCGAGAGATTGCTCCCATTGCAGCTTCGTCATTTCCATCAATGCATTTAACTGCTCCGGCGTCATAACAGACATAATCATTTCTTTTCTTTGTTTATGCTCATCATCATCTAATGTTTGAACACTATTTTTCCCAAATAAAGTTTGAACGATTCGATTTGGTGCAGCACCTTGTCTTTGAAATTTAGCTGGGTCATAAAAAACGGCTGCCGCTTCTTCTCCAATCATACATATCGCTTTTTTACCTAAAATTCGTGTCTCAAAAATGTTCGATTGAAACTTTCTACTTCTGTTTAATATAAAATGATAACCTTCTTTTAATAAACTAATACTATGATCAATACCTTCTTCTCGGGGCATTTGATTTTCCAACTTTGTCACCTCTTTTAATTTCACTATTATTAGTCTTTCTTAACAAAAATAGTTTATACTTCTTCTATTCCTTTTCAGACGTCTTTTAAACAAAATAAAACACCATCAACTGTTTTCGTTTTTAAACAATTGTGGTGTTGAATGATAAAGGATATTAAAAAATAGCCGGATACGCATTTTTCACCATATCCTTTGCAAGTAAATGTTGTAGCTGTCCTTCAAATTCTAATTGTAAATTTTCTATTGATTGCAAATCATGGGGAGAAACAAGGGAGATTGGTTTATGGAAATGAATAATTTCTCCTTCATTTAAAGCTTTTGCAACAAACTCGGAACAAAAGTAAGCTCTCTTTCTTTCATATGGTTTGTTAATAATAAAAGTAATTAATCCTAAAAGGTTATATCTATATAAATGTTTTTCCATTTCTATATTTTTAATAAAATGACGCATTTTTTGAACCTGCTCATCTGTTGCTTCGAAACTATAAATAGCACATCTCGCATTTTTAAATAATCCTTGCCTTACGTCTTCATTTACAAATCCACCAATGAAAGGATTACGAGGTCTTTTACGTCCGAAACTATATACTTCTTTAAAGTCTTCATCGAATACAATGGATGCATGATTATAGGGCTTTTTTGTATAAAGCTTAATCATTCTCGTGAACATTGTTCCTGTATCAGTCAATAATAAGTAAATTTTCTTCCTTTCCATTAATGTACCCCTTCATGTGTTTTATTATTACTATAATAGTTGATTCCTTCTATCTTGTGAACCGACCGTAGAAATATTTCAGTATCAGACTTAAGACGTAGTACATTTTCTTATTCATATTTGGTTATTTTAGGATATATGCTGAAAATATCATATTATGAATAAAAATTGGAATATATTTCTACACTCATAAAAAAATAGGCTAACAAAACTGCCAGCCTACTTCAACTTCTATTTTTCTCTAATTATTGACGCCTGTATTATTTCCAAATGGATTACCGCCATCAAATCCTCCCATCATACCGCTAGTAGCTTCTGTAACTCCCGATTCATTTAAATAGGTCATAACCTTCGAAAGGGTGAAGTCAACCGAAATAAGACCATCTTTATAAGTAGCTTCTTCATATAACCCATCTATTTTTTCACCTGATATTGCACCACCAGAACGGATTGTATAGGATTCATCTGTTTTTAATTCCGGGGAACTAATAATAACCGTTTGGTATTCTTTCTCTGGTTCCAACGCGATAATTTGTTGCCCATCATTATCTCCAACATAAATCGTTGTACCAGCTTCCTGCACTTCATCAAACGTCATCATAATAGCATTTTGCGAGGAACTATCTGAAATACCTTGTGCCATCCCGCTACTTCCAACAGCTATTAACATACCACCTTCGACATTAAAGGAATTTGCATAGTCTAATGAACCGTTACCTGAATTGGTTGGGCCATAAACGATTACTGTTCCACCAGTCATTTCCATTGTATTATTAGAATCTAAACCGTCCCCATCGGCATTAACATAAAGATAACCACCTTCAATTAATAAATTCCCTTCATCTTCAGTTGTCGTTTCAATGGATTCAGGCGCTTCACCTGTTGCAGTATCACCATTTACATTTCCGTGCATCATCCCAAACCCAACTTCTTCACTATTAACGTTTACGCCATCATCTGCCGCAATGATGTGAATTGTACCATCGGAAATTGTAATATTTCTTCCTTCTAATCCTTCCAGGCTCTTTTCAATGGTAATGTCGCCTCCAGAGATGACTGCCTCTGTATTGGCATGGATTCCATCATCACCACTATTGGCAATCAATTGGCCCCCAGAAATCGTTACGTTTCCATCACTATGAACAGCATCATCGAATGAATCAACTTGGATAGTACCACCTACAACGATTATTTCTGTACCAGCCTTTACACCCTTTGTACTAACTGTAGTATCATCCGTTATTGCTTCTTCATCTTCTACTGTTTGATTTTCTGAACTTTCTTCCCCAGTGGACTGTTCATTATTCATTTCAGGTGCTTCTTCTGGAGGTTGTCCACTAGAGCTTTCACTGCCATCTGGTCGTTCTTCTCCATTTGGCATTTGAGGCATTGTTTCGGTACCGTCCGTCGAATCATTACTATCCCCCGTTGCACTACCTGCCATCGGACCCCCTTGCCCCATGTTTTGACGTCCATCTATGCTGAAAATTTCAAGCTGTTGCTGAAGTTCTGGATAATCTTCCAAAATTGCTTGTAATTCTTCCATGCTTTCCGTGCTCTCTAACTGCTCTTTAATATCGTCTGAGATATCGACACCTTCTAGCATAGAATCAATCATCGTCGACAGATCAAGTTCATCCATATGACCTGGCCGTTCCATACCGCCACCCATTCCAAATTCGTCGGTATTTTCAATCGTTTCCGGACTGCCACCTCCCGTTACAATGTCATAGTTACCATCTGCAACGACTACTGTTTTTTCAGCTTGAATGCCGTCTCCTTCAGATTGGATTGTTACTGAGCCACTTTCTAAAACTATATTTCCCTGCTGTTCATCTTCTGTATTTGATGCTTTTAATCCATCACCTACCGACTCGACTGTAATATTCGCTTCTTTAACAGCTAAAAGATCTTTACCTACAATACCTTCATCAGCAGAGACGACATGAACTTGTCCACCTGTAAACAGTAAGTCATCATCACTTTTTATACCGTCTTCATAATTTCCTTGCACCGTTAATGAACCCAACCCGTTAATTGTTAAATCATCATTACTAAAGATGGCGGCATCAGGTTCCGTTTCTTGTTCATCATAACGGTACTCATTAGCATCCGTTAATGTATTTACCGTATATTCTTCTAATGAAATGACTGCCTTATCCGCCTGTTTAATATAAATGGGAGCACTCGTTGAAGAGTTTATTGTTACACCATTTAAAACAAGTCGGACAGTACCTGTATCTTCCGCATCAACAACAATTTGTCCATCATCCAATGTCCCTTCAAATACATAAGTACCAGTAGTTCGAATAAGTATTTGATTTTCTTCTAATATCACGCCACCGTCACCACTAAAATCTGCTGATGTGCCATTTAAGTTGACGAAGGTAACACCCTCCTCTTCCCAACTCGTGTACTCATCCTCACTATCGTAAGAAACATATTCACTGATTACATCTTGGGAAGATGCGGCATTCGTGGTAGAAGATTCATTACATCCACTAATAAATAAGGCTGAACCTAATAGAATGGGAAGGAGTGCTTTGAATTTTATTTTCATATCATCATCCCTTTATTGTACAAAAGGGGATCCCCGTTATCTGATCCCCCTTCCTTTTTGTTTATATTAATTACTTTAAGCTGTGAAATTGCCATCGTAGCTTAACATAACAGCGGAGCGTACCCCAGGAATATTGGAAACTTCCGAAACAATTTTTGCATCATTTTCTTTTACACGTACTTCATACGTCGCTTCAATTTCATAATCTTGTATGATGGATTTCGATTTTAAGGCGAATTTTTTCGATTTTGATTTTATTAGTTTTTCTACTTCATCTCCCGCAAAATCTTCTTCTAATTTCACGACTAATAAATAAGGATTTTCCACAACAATTTTGTTAGCAAATAGGACAATAACAGCCCCAATAACAATTGAACCAATAACAACTAAAGGAATGAAACCTGCTCCACATAAAATACCTGCCACTATAGACCAGAATAAATACATTAAATCCATTGGATCTTTAATAGGTGTTCGGAAACGAACGATGGATAATGCCCCTACCATACCTAACGATAACAATACGTTTTGACTAATCCCCATAATAACGAGTGCTGTAGCTAGTGTCATAATCATTAATGAAATATTGAACGAATGAGAATAAATCACGCCATTAAATGTTTTCTTATAAATATAGTAAATAAATAATCCTATTAAAAAAGCTAACCCTAAACCGATGAATGAATCGGTTAAAGAAAATGAAGATGTCTTTTCGATAAAACTTGATTTAAAAATGTCTGAAAAATTTGTTGTATCCAATGTTTTTTCCTCCTAATCATAAAAACTAAATATACATTCGACTTAATTGATATTTTGAATAACTTTCAGCTTGTGTATCTGAAATTTGAAGTAAATGTTTAACCACTTCCGGTAAATAATCGTCATATTTCACTTCTAAAATGACTAAATTTGGCTCAAGTACATCTACCATTGGTAAATGTTTATTGAACATATCCGTATTACGAATACTTGACTGAACTTTCATATCAAAGGTAATACGGACATTACCAAAAGGAAACATCCATGCTTCCCGTTCATAATCAACAACTACCATCGGTTTTAACTGGTGGTATTTCATGTTGAAAAATAAATCCCGTAAAAGTTTCCGTTCATCCGTTTCCATCCATTCAATCTCACCTAAACGTATTTGTTCGAATTCCTTTTGAGTTAATCTACATTTTGATTTAAACGTTAAATTATTCCGTTTACTTTTTCGTTCAAGATGAATGACGGAGGAACTTTTTCCATAAATACGGACGCGATATTTGTCTCGATTTATGTAGCCTTCCTTTTTCTCGTTCAACACTTTGTTATCAAAATTATCGAAGTAAGTGGAACGAATAAGGTATTTGCCATTTGGCCCAGCATTGGGATCCAGCTCTAAGAAATGTTGAAGCTTACGGCGCAACACATAATACTCCGCTTTCGAAATGGCATGTTTCAATTCTTTTCGACCATTCGGATTAAATGAAGTTTGAAACGGCATTTTTTTCTCCTTTCCTTAGTAACGACTGAGTGGAGCCTGTTTATTTGTTGAATCATTGCTACTCCCTTTAACAATTCCTATATTAAAACCCGAATGTGTCGGCAATATGTCAAAGTAAATTTTTTATGAAGAATGTTAATTTTCATCAATTAGAGATTTATGGATTTCCAAAAAAACAAAAAAATACCCGGAAAACTTAATTTCCGGGCTTAATTTCACTGATCCACATGATATCACTTCTTAAGGCAACATGTGATTTCTATATTCAGTTGTGAATAACTAAATAGAGAAAATATGCTTTTCCTTAATGAGTTTCGGCGGATTATTAGACGTTGAGTTGTCTTCTGCGTTAATCATAACGGAAATCCCTCCTGTAAATCATGTCGGATTGTTTAGTGAAATCATTTATAGTATTGCTCGATCCATTTAAATTATACACTTTGATATTTACATGTCGAAAAAATAAAAAACCCGGATTACTCCGGGCTTTTCGTTTCACAAAACCTTACATGATGATCTAAAACTGTCTAGCTTTTGCTTCAGATCTCAAAATTTGGTTATGGAGAGAAATCTCCGTTTGACCATTCATTTGAGATTTTTGAATCTTCGGCTTTTCCCAGTTTCGGTGATTCTTCTGAGAATTAGGATTTAATAAACCCTTTCGATCCATCGGTCACACCCCTGTTCATCATGTTAGATTTCCTATGTGAAATCATTATTAGTATGCTTTTCTTTTTTAATGCTATCCGTAATTTTTTATTTTCCTTTAAAACATAATTCTTAGAAAAGAAATTCGAACACTTTTTTCCCTTTCCCATATTTTATAAAGGAAAGGGGCGATAAATATGGTTTCGATTGAACCAATTGAATTAAACGGACACATGTTTACTGCTGTTACTGTACGTTTACCAAAAACCACTTTATTAACCGTTTCCAACGAGAACGGTTATATTATGTGTGGCGCGTTAGATGTCGGCTTACTAAATAGTAAATTAGCCGATCGTAAAATTATTGCAGGTCGTGCTGTCGGTGTAAAAACAATCGATGAATTATTAAAAGCACCTCTAGAATCCGTTACGTATGAAGCAGAAAAATTAGGAATCGTAAAAGGAACAATTGGCGAAGATGCCTTATTGATGATGATTTAATAATTTCGAAAAGCCCGGAAACGATTAATTTTCGGGCTTTACCATAACTTGACCGTTTTTCGCCTATATATTCCGGTGTAAATTAAAACAATACCAAACATCATAATAATTCCTATATATATGGACATCATAGATGGTATTAAAAATGTTCCTACAATGATACTTGAGCGAGAAATTAAATCCGCACCTGAATTACCTTATAGCAAAAGCAGCATAAGATCCCCTCTTATCAGCCGGCATCATATTGGCTTGTTCTGTATTAAAAATAGGAGAATAAATTAACTCACCAATCGTTGCAATAAAAGCAAATAAGACTAGTACATACCAAACGTTCGCTGACATCATGATGCTATACCCTAATGCGTAAATGACTAACCCAACCACGATAACTTTCGACTTGCTAAATTGATCAGTAAAACGGCTAATAAAAAATGTAAGTAATACTACAAGCAACATATTCTCTATATTAAGAATACTGAGCATTCGAATTCCACTAATTTCAAATCCGCCGATATATAGGGATTCAAAGGATTCAGCTAATCGTACCGCAACGTAACTATTTAACGATAACTCCGCTGCGATAATACACATGGAACCGATAACTACTTTTACAAACGGTCGGTCTTGTAATGCGATTTTATAATTATGAAGGACATCGATCATTAAATTCATATGTTTCTGCTCAAGTAACTCTCTTTTCGTATCTTCCAACCAAATTCCGTAAACAATTGTAATACATATGGCTACAAAGGTTAAAATACTAAATAATTCAACTTGATGTTTTACATAAAGCAATCCACCTATAGCTGTACCAATGGCCATCGATAAATTGGATAACCAATAATCTGCTGTATAAATTGCCTTTCGGTTTTTAGGAGTCGTTGAATCAATAATAAGCGCCTCCATCGCCGGATATTCCATACTACTTGAAATCGTAAATAAAATAAAAGCAACAACAAATAGGACCATGATACTTTTCTCAGGTAAAAGACTTACCGTCATAAGAACTAACATGCATGCACTAATTAACGAACTTATAATTAATATTTTCTTTCGATGAAATCGATCTGATACATAACCGCCAACTAAATTCGATAAAAATCCTACAATAACCGTCATTACTAAAAAGACGCCCGCCCATAACTTACTCATTTCTTGGGCAAAAAATAAAGCCATAAACGGGATGACTGCAGAAGAAAGGACTCGAATAAAGAAGGAAGTGAATAATCTAACCTTTACATTGAGGATAATCTCTCCATTTCATGATGCGCCCCCCTATCTATTCCATTTATAGCAGACTATTCAGGAAAAAGATAGATGAATTGGATAATTCTGTTTAAGGTAGAGCGATATTAAAAAACGGCATTGAATGAAGTTTCAATACCGTTTTTTATAGGCTGACATTTATTATTTACGGATTTAAAAGTTAATGACTCAATGCCTCACTATACTTCCCTGTTATTTTTTCAATCTCTACTTCAAATAACTCTGTTTTAGGCAATGCTGGGTATCCTCCCTTTTCAAAATTCCAATCCGGATCCCCGTATTTTTTCCATAAACAGTCATAAAACCATTCTTTTTTTGCTTCTTCTTCAATATGTTTAATCGTTCCGAATAAAACGACACTTGTATATCCTAAAGCAGACTGACAGGCGTATTTTTTCCCTGGAACGATTTCCCCCATTTCACATACTTCAATGCTAACTTTCGAATTCACCTTTACATTTTCCCAAAAATGGCTTTCTCGCAAGTTTCCTATATGTAAATAAAGATTTTTCCCTTCCTCATAAACATAAACAAAGGGAATCACATATGGATACCCATCTTCTCCTACTGTCGCCACATGAGCCACTTGCGCATGTTTTAAAAAATGATAGGCCATGTCTTCTGTGACTTCTCTTTTCTTATTATGAATTGTTCCCCTCATGATTTCTCTCTCCTTTCTATTAATATATATTCTAAATACATCTTTTAATTCCTTTTATATAGTCAAAATTTTTCCTATAGCAACTAATTTTCTACAATATTTATAAATCGCCGATATTATGATAAAATCAAAACGATAAATACTAGGGGGGAAATATCATGGGTAAATCATTAAAAACAGATGCTAAAATTACTCCAGAGCGTGTTGATGAAGCTTTAGCTATTCGTAACAATTTAATTATTGAATTATTAGTTGACGTATTAGATGAGAAATTAGTTATTGAGCGCCATATTTTACGTGAACGTCTAGCGAACCTTATCGAACTAGCAAAATATGATGATGAATTAACAGAAACTCTTCACGGAGTAATTAATAAACTTTAATTTTCTTCATAAAAAAGTCGCACACTTAAAGTGACGACTTTTTTTATTTACATATTTTTTAGGGGACAAGCATACATTCTTTTAACATACAATAAAGGATGGTTATGTGGAATCAGCACTAATCTATATGGTTTTATTACGAATAATATCAGGAAGTATCGAAGTTACTGCCGCCGGATTCATGTATAAGTCCCATGATATCGAAAAAGCTCTCGCAATTAATTCCATGCTTGCCTTAGTTGGTCCTACAATCCTTATCATTACTACCGGGCTAGGCATTGCAGGCATAGGTGATAAAATCTCTTACCAAAAAATGATTTGTCTGTTTGCTGGTGTTTTGCTCATTTTATTTAGCTTACGAATGAAATAATTCAACGAATAAAATATCTATTTAAACCAACCTTTTCTTCTAAACCAAAGCAACATACATAAACCGATTAAAGCCATTAATATTAAAGAAAAAAAGTACCCATATTTCCAAGTCAACTCAGGGATATAACTGAAATTCATACCATAAATACCTGCGATGAACGTTAAAGGGGCAAAAATAGACGTAATAATCGTTAATAACTTCATCACATTATTTGTTTGATGTGAGTTTAAAGATAAATAACTATCCCTTATATCTGCCGTGACTTCTCGATTTGTCATCACCATATCAGATAATTTTAATAAATGATCGTAAATATCGGAGAAATACTCTTTTCTTTCTCCAATGCGATTTAAATTTAAATGATGGGAATTTAACATTCGATACAATAAATCCCTCATCGGATTAACTGAATGTAATAAATTTAATAACATATTTCTCGTTTCAAACAGTTCATTCATCAAATTATTCATCGATTTTTTATTAATGCTATCATTCATCTTTTCTAATTCATCTTCAATTTTATAAATAAGGGGGAAATAATTATCGACGATTTTATCTAATATTTCATAAAAAATATAGTACGGGTCCCAACCGACTAACGACTCTTGTGCTAAAAAACGATTCCAAACAATTAACACTTCATCGGAAGGTACTTTATGAAAAGTTACGATACAACTTTCCCCTACAAAAAAGTCCAATTGGTCTTTCATAATCACTTCATCTTCTTCCCGGAGAAGATGAGTAACGAAAAACGTATAATTTTTATAATAATCTAATTTTGGTCGTTGAAATTCCTGTACACAGTCTTCAATGGCAAGGGGATGAAAATGAAACGTTTCGGAAAGATGTTTGACTTCTTCACCGGTTGGTTCACTAAAATCCACCCAAAACCATTTATAATCTGATAAAACAGCGTTATTAATCGAAATATTTTTCTCTAAATGATTATCATTTGTTATTCCTATGAAATTGATCATCGCATATGCCCTTTCATATTCAAACATTAGATTATATTTCTTTATTCCCTTTTATAAGATTGAATAAACCGATGGATTGCATCATGTAATTTCTTCGGTTCTTTCGTTGGAATTTGATGTTTTGCATTCTCAATAAAAATTAGTTCGTTATGAGGCAAGTTTTCATGAAGTAATTGTGCATACTGGTGAAATGTTTTATTTTTTGCACCGTACGTTAATAAAACAGGATGCTGAATCTCTTGTAAAAACTTCGTACAGTTATAATTTCTACTATAAAGGTAATATTGCTTATATTTATCGAATGACCTTCTTTTGCTCCTTTTCGAAGACTATTGAAAGTTTGGGATGAATTCGCATTCCCCCTAGTAACCATATAGGTAAGAAATGGTATCGTTTTATCGTTGGAAAGATTAATAGCGGCACCTAGTCGAAGTTTTAAGATACGATCTTTCACTTCAGACATCCCACTAATGACTATTCCTCCAAAAGCTCTTTCCGGATGTTGTAACAAAAATTCTAATACGATAGAACCTCCTGTTGAATAACCACAAATAAACGCTTTTTCAATATTCAATTCGTCTAATAGGGCAACGATATCTTCTACAATAAGTGGATAAGTGATCGGCTCATCGGAATAATCACTTTTTCCATGACCACGAATATCAAAAGTAATCACTTTATACTTTTTCGAAAAATGCTCCAGTTGAAATTTAAAAATAGTACTAGTTAATAAGGGTGGATGAATAAATATAATGGGGATTCCATCTCCTTTTGTATCATAATGAATATTTATTTCATTAATAGTTAATGTCGGCAAAATCAGCACCCCACTCTTTTTCATAAAATACTTACGCAACAAGCCCTTTTAAAGCCATTAGTTTAAAATGATACTAGCTGCCTTCAAACCCGAAACAACTGCTCCTTCCATCGTTGCGTAATAAGGCTGTTTTGTATAATCGCCAGCCAAAATTAAACCGCTAATATCCGTTCTTTGATTTGGCCTTAAACGATCATGATTAGGCTCTAAACTATAAAAATCCTCACTTCTACTTACAATTCGATAATTCGTTAAGTTCGTTTCTAGATCTAACCCCAGTTCCTTTGCTTCCATTTGAACCTGCTTTAATATTTCTTCTTTCTCCATTACTAAAAATTTTTCAGGAGGTGTCAATATAATGGACAATCTTCCCGGTACATGGGTAAAGGTTGAACGGGATTGCTCAGCAAAGCTAGCTAACGATGTCAGAGGACCAAAAGTTGTACGATCATAAGGTAAAACTGGCTTTAAAAACTCCATTTGAATTGTGACAGCGGGCATCGTTGGTAATTGAAATAATGATTGAAACAATGGATGACTTGAAAAGTTCTTTTTTAATATTTTCTTCGCTCCACCTAAATCAGCAGCAAGTATGACATGTTTAGCTTCGTAACGCGAGCCATCCTCTAAAATAACTCCCCTTACCCCTGTGCTCTCTACGATTAAATTGTGCACTTTTGCATTCGTTTGAATAATGCCCTTTTTCCCTTCAATATAATGGGCGATTGGCCGAGCTAAAAGTTCTGTCATTCCTCCTAAATAGGCACCAATTCTCATTCGATAAAACCTTGGTATCGCAGGGAAAAACAATCCGAAAAAAACCTTTGCAGAATATCTTTCAGGAGGCAAAAAGAAAATGCCAGCGCTAAGGGGAATTACAGCATAATGTAACGCATCTTCACTTACATGATGTTTTTTAGCATAATCTCTTACATTCCATTGATCGAGAATATGAGGTTTGCTTAAATAATCAATAAAACCACTCATAAAAAATCGCATTAATGAAAGCTTATCTTTCAACGATAAAATCTCATTATTTCCTAAAACCCCTTTTAATAAATCAATGGGACCAAAAATGGGCGATACTCCAAACGTTGCCACATCCCTTTTTCCTTTTATACGAACATCTACGTTTTCTTCCCATTGAACAAGGGAATCCACATTTATCCCGACCTTTTTTAATATGTAGGGCAATGCTTTATAGTAGCCAATATGGCGATGAAAGCCCGATTCAACAAGCATTCCATCTTCATCCCATGACGATGTCCTTCCGCCAATTACCTTTTCCTTTTCAAGTACGAGCACGCTCTTTCCTCGATCACATAACTCTACTGCAGCCGTTAATCCTGCTAATCCTGAACCTACAATAATCGCATCAAATTGTTCCACTTGGCATCATTCCTACCTAATTAAAATGAATTCTCACTTTATGAAGTTTTCTCATTTCTCCTCTTTTTTAAGCGGACAATCATGAAGTCACGATTCCAATCGGTAAAAATTTTTAAAGCCTATAAAATGAATAAAAAAATAGGGCAAACCAATACTTCTATTGAAAACTTACTCTAGGGAGGAAAATCTATGTATTTTTATAAGGAAGATTTAATTAACATCATAGTTCCAGATAAACCAGATCCGTCAGCTGCAAAAGTTCTACAAGAAACATTAGGTGGCCGCTTTGGAGAAATGCGTACGATGATGCAATTTATGTTCCAAAGTTCCAATTTCCGTGGAAAGGCAAAGCAGTATCGTGATTTAATACGCGGAATTTTTCTAGAAGAAATTAGTCATGTAGAGTTAGTCCAAACAACAATTAATCAATTGTTAAATGGTGCTGGGGAATCTGGAGTAGGTAATGCAGGAACGGATCAAGCACCATTGGATGAAGTCATTAAACATGCAAACCCCCATCACTTTATTATGGGTGCACAAAGCTCATTACCAGTAGATGCAGCAGGAAACCCTTGGATGGGGAACTATGTTTATTCCCACGGAAATTTAGTCGCTGACTTACTTGATAACCTCGTACTTGAGTCCACAGGTGTACTTCAAAAAACTAGAATTTATGAAATGAGCTCCAACAAAACCTTTAGAGAAACATTAGCATTTTTAATCGTTCGAGATAACGCACATCAAAATGCATTTGCTAAAGCTCTAGAAACCCTTGGCGTCGATTGGGCAAAAATATTCCCTATACCGAACTACGACATAACAAAATATCCTGAGTGTCAAAAATATGTTGATATGGGCTTCCATAACGCATTTTTTAACTTCAGATTAGATGATCACCGAGCGGGCGAAATCTTTAAAGGGGAATCGCCAAGCCGTAATAGTGGTGAATTACTTGTTGTGGACCCTCCTACACCTTATCCTGTACCAGAATTACCGGACATGCCAAATGAACATAGCCCTGGTTTATGGGATTTAAATAACTAAAAAAAGTGCTAGCCTCTTCACGAAAGAGACTAGCACTTTTTTAACACAATTACATCGCTTGATTAATTCGTTTTTGTTGACGTTTTACCGGGTCTAGTTTTCGTTCGATTAATCCTAATAAAACGTCCGATAAAATTGCCATTAAAGCCGTTGGTAAGGCACCTGCAATGATAATCGCCGTCCCATCTGTCGCATTAGTACCGCGGATAATGATATCACCTAAACCACCTGCTCCAATAAACGCACCAATAGCCGTAATCCCAATTGCAACTACAAGGGCAATACGAATACCTGTAATGATGACGGATAAGGATAATGGCAATTCCACCATGTATAATACTTGGGCCTTTGTCATCCCCATCCCCCGTCCGGCATCGGTAATACTTTTATTAATATTTTTAATTCCAACATAAGTGTTTTTAATTATTGGAAGTAATGAATAAAAGAACACCGTTACAATGACAGTTGTTTTACCTAAGCCTAATACAAGCATTAAAATGGCCATTAAAGCGAGAGCTGGGATTGTTTGAATGATATTGGCAAGGGTAATAACGACTCCAGATAATTTACTATATTTCGAAATAAGAATACCAAGTGGGATACCGATGAGCGCTGCAAGTAATACCCCATAAATGGAAATAAGGAAATGGTCTAAAAATTGACTAAACACATAAAATCCGTTTTCCTGCATGTAATAAAAAAACTGTTCAGTTGTAGACATTTGAGACATATCTTGCATTACTCATCACCCCCTTCAAAGTAATTATGTTCATTTAAGAACTGTTCTGCTACTACAGCGGGCTCCATTAAATTATTATCCGCTTGGTAATTGAGCTTTTGCATCGTCTCTGTAGAGATTTTCCCTACTAAACGTTCAATTGCCTTTTTAACCTCAGGCTTTTCATTTATTAGTTCTGTATCCGCAAAAGGACTCGCATCATATGGAGGGAAGAAATTTAAGTCGTCTTCTAAAACGACTAAATCGTAGGAAGCAATACGCCCATCTGTTGTATAACCTAATACAACATCCAATTCACCCGAATCAACAGCGTCATAAACTAAACCGATTTGCATTGGGTATGTTCGAGCAAAATCGAAACCATATGTTTCAACGAATGCTTTATAACCATCCCCTTCTCGGTTCATCCAAGACGTATCAACACCCGCTTGTAAGTTACTCGCAACAGAAGCTAAATCACTGACTGTTTTTAAGTTATATTTTTTTGCTGTTTCCTTTGTCACCATAAAGGCATACGTATTTTCAAATCCATAGGAATCAAAGAACGTTTGATTAAATCGTTTCGCAAACTCCTTTTGTACAAAATCCAATGCTTTTTCTGGATCTTTAATCGGTTCTCCTTGTAATGCACCGGTTAAATCGGTACCTGTATAGCGGACCGATGACATATTGGCATCACCATTTACCATCGCTTGGTGTAATACCGTACTTGAACCTAAATTATTGATTAGTTCCACATCTTCATCCGTATAATGCTCAATCATATATTTCATCATATAAGCTAATATTTGCCCTTCCGTCGTAACAACAGAGGCAATTTTAATTGAATCGTCCTTTTTATTCCCTGAAAGGGAGCAACCACTAATAACTAAAGATAAAACTAAAACAATTGTCAGTAGGAGTCTATTTGTCATGAAGTACGACCCCCTTCAATTTTTAACCCTTTAGGTGTTACCCATTTTTCTAATTTCCCTAATAGGAAATCCGCAAGTAATGCTAATAACGTTACAATAATCGCGCCTCCTATAATTAACTCCGTTTGATATAAATTCAATCCATTAAAGATAAAGTCTCCAAGACCACCCGCACCTATATAAGATGCTAATGTTGCCCAAGAGATAACATATACCGCTGATAGACGTATTCCAGACATAATGACAGGAACTGCTAATGGTAGTTCAACAAGGAAAATGGACTGCATCGTCGTCATCCCCATAGCAATCCCTGCACCTTTCGTATTTTCATTGACCGAATTCATTCCAATAAAAGTATTATTTAAGATTGGTAACAATGAATAGATACATAGTGCAACGATTGCGGGTACTTTCCCAACGCCTAATAAAGGGATCATAATGGCTAATAAAGCAAGGGATGGTACAGTTTGAAGTACACTTGTAATACTTAAAACTACCTTCGCAATATATTTTGTTTTTGATAATAAAATGCCAATAGGAACAGCAATAAGTACCCCTAATAATAGGGCAATCATTGATATATAAAAATGCTCCCATGTTTTCAATAAAATATCAGAGCTGTTTTCAGTGAAAAAGGCAATCATTCACTCATCAACTCCTTATTCTCAGAAACCATTTCCTCTTCTTCTCCCCAAATTGTGTCATAAACGATATCAACGATGTTAGCACGTGTAACTAAACCGACTAAACGGTGCTCCTCATCGACAACAGGGATATTTTTTAAGTTACGCTTTAAAATTCTACGAACAGAATCTTGTAATTTCGAACCAGTTTTCACGTAAAAAATGTCCTTTTCATAACATTCTGAAACACTTTTCTTCGTTTTACGTGCACCTGTAAAGCTTTCTACATCTAAATATCCTTGTAGTCGATTGTCGCCATCTGTTACAAATAGTGTGTCTACTCGTTTTTCCACCATTAAACGGATCGCTTCATCAAGACTTTTTTCAATTGTAATGGAAATTGGTTTAATCATTACTTCATCGACAGTTTTAATGTTTGGTTTTTGCTGAATGAGGCGATGGGAACCGATAAACTCTTTTACAAAGTCATTCGCAGGGTTTGCTAAAATGTTATCGGGTGTATCAAATTGGATTAGTTTTCCTTCATGCATAATGGCAATGCGGTCAGCAAGCTTAATCGCTTCGTCCATATCATGGGTAACGAAAATGACCGTTTTATTTAAACGTTGCTGAATATCTTTGATAAGATCTTGAAGAGTATCACGTGTAATTGGGTCAAGGGCACCAAATGGTTCATCCATTAAAATAATGTCCTGATTTGCAGCAAGGGCACGCAAAACACCAATTCGTTGTTGTTGACCTCCAGATAATTGTGCTGGGTAAAAATCTAAATAGGAAGGCGGTAAATTAACAAGTTCGATTAAACGACGAGCTGTTTCATCTTTTTTCTCTTTTGACCATTTCAATAGGTGGGGAACAAGCGTTATATTGTCACGAATTGTCATATGTGGCATTAATCCGATTTGTTGAATTACATAACCGATGCTCCTCCTTAACGTAACAGGATTCATTTTCGTAATATCCTTATCATTTAAGGTCATTTTCCCACTTGTAGGTTCTACCATTCTATTAATCATTCTAAGGGCGGTTGTTTTCCCACTCCCACTCGTACCAATGAAGGCAATAAATTCACCTTGATTAATATCAAGGTTTAATTGATCGACAGCGACTTTGCCACCTCGATATACTTTTGTTAAGTTTTCAATTTTTAACATGTCTATAAAACTCCTCCTCTCAACTATATGTTACATGGTTTCCACTAACAATTTAAAGGGATATTCATAATGCAATATATAATTGTGACAATTTAATGAACATTTTATATATTTTATGTGACATTTAATATACCCTATTTTCAGAAAAATTGTGTAGCTATCCCTTCATATTAAGGCATTTTCATAGGATTTAAAAAAATGGGCTACAAGTAAGTTAAAGATAAAATATCTGAATATTAAAACTTATGACAACTTGACAGAAGAAATCGTATTTTTATAGAAAAAATCGACACAAAAGTGAACCTTTTAACCTTAAACTGGCCATAAAGAAACAAAGAAAGACAATCTCAATCACCTTACAAAATGAATGAGATTGTCTAACCTATATTTTAAAATCCGATTTCTGGATTATTTCAGTAGATGGCATTTGATAAAACAAACATTGTGGAATTGGACCTCCATTTTTCAAGTAAGACTCAACTATACGGTAACCAATACTATAACCAACCCATTTTGGTAACCCTCGACACTCATCTCCATATAAAAAGGGATGATGTTGTTGTACTCCCTTTAAATTTAAAGCTGGAACAAAGTATTTTTCCCACAACATTCTCACATCGTCTATAACATACTTTTTCGTCCATGGAGAAAGCCGCTTTTCGCCATATAGCTCTTCTACAGCTGCTTCTGCCATGCCTTCAATAATTAATGAATCAATCAACTCGATTTCTTCCGGTCGTTTATTTAAATAGGCAAGTCTACAAATATGATGATATTCATGGGCTAACAATGCCTTTAATTCCTCTTCTTTCAAGTCGGTTGACACAAACAAAAATAAAACGCCATTATAGGTAATACCATTCTTTTTAGCTTCTATTCCATCAATCATTGGTCTATATTTTGTTAAAGGATATATATAAATCGGTACATCTGGCCCTTTCCATAAACTTCTTAATGTTTCAAATTCCCTTTGAAGCATTTGCCATACTCCTTGTTGTTCTAAGAACTTTACAGTTTCATCAATTTCTAACCCTTCATCAGGGTCAAACAATCCATTAGTTAAAAGTTCAAACTGAATCTCCTCTGTTGACCTTTCAGGAAAGAAAAATTGGAGTGGCTCACAAAGCATTTTACGATGAATTTCTATTAATTTGTCTCGGTTTTGGTTAGTCATTTCACATAATTTATAAAGGTCGGGTAACAAATTTACTACTGACATCTATTTCCTCCTTTGAAATTAGTATATGTTTTAGACTATTAACTCGTGTCGACTTTTAAAAAAATCATATATTAGTTAGCAGTCTACATGAAAAGGAGGGATATGGATGCATCCTAGACAAATATATGATCTATGTTGTCGCCATAAGGGCAAAAAGGTTTGTATTATTGAAAAAAGCGGACGAAGACATGTCGGAAGAATTACTCGAGTAGAACGAGATATGGTATGGATTATGCCCGAAGGTGGTTTCGGTGGCTACGGTATTGGTTACTGGGGCTGGGGCGGAAGCGGATTAGGTGTTGGAATTGCTATTGGTGCAATTGCAGGTATCGTTTTAGCGAATGCTTTCTGGTGGTAAATTGAGGTACTTTCTATAACAAGAGAATCTATTTTGAGAAGTTTCTTTCCAAAATAGATTCTTTTTTATCCTTTAAATGATAAAAAAAGCTACCTTTAAGGTAGCTAATTCTTTACTATTCATTTTCTGCGACGAACTTCAGTTTTGTTAACTTGTTATACCAGAATTGTTCGTAGTAAGCTAGCCAATCTTTTAATTCCTTCAATGGTTCAAACTGCAAATAATAAATTTTTTCTCGACCATTTTTTTCGCCTCGAACTAATCCAGCCTCAGTTAAAACATTTAAATGTTTTACTACAGCCGTACGACTAATCTTAAAGTGGGAAGAAATTTCAGCAATCGATTGATTTCTTTCTGATAATAGATGGAGCACGTCTCTTCGTGTCGGATCCGCGATTGCCTGGAATACATCAACCTTTTGAGCTGCTTGGCTCATTAAGCTTCCACCAACTGTTTTAATTTTTGAACAATGCCTTCCCAACCTTTGTTCATTGTATCGCGAATGACGGATTGAGGACGTTGCGCCTTTGCAACTAATGTATCTTTTTCTTTCCAACCACCATGGATTACTGTAAATTCAGTTTCATTGCCAACTTCTTTTAATAAGAAGGTTAATACCCATCCATCTGTATCCCATTGAATCGATATTTTCTTTTGTTCTTCAATTTCAAGTACTTTACATGGCGACGGACCGAAGGGAGACTGGATTGTAAATTCAAACCCTTCTTCTAATTTAAAATCATTTGGTGGCATAAACCATTTTGAAATCCCTTCAACGGTGGAAACATAACTCCAAACTTTTTCAATCGGTGCTTCAATTAAAATACTTTGTGTAATATCTGGTAAGTTCTCTGTCATGCCGTTATTTCTCCTTTACCTCTTTAAATATACAACCCATAGGTGTTACTTAGATTATATATAACCAAAAGGTGTTATGTCAAATTATTAAAGAACGAAAAGGACAATGGCATATAGTAATGGCAGTATAGTGAATATAAAGCCGATCTTTGTTAATTTCTTAATAAATAGGAAGATAACGCCTAAAATCCAAAGTAATACAAATAAAGCATCTACATAAAGCGTTTTTTCTAAGCTTCCACTCTCTAAGATTGGTATCGAAACGTAAAAAGCAAAAATTGCTGTCCAAATAATATGTACGATTCTATAAATCTTAAACAATATAGCAACCTCCTTTTCCCATTTTAATAATGACGTCACAGTACAAGAAAAGATTCGTCACTATTAGTATAAACTATTATCCTAAGAAGGAAGCTTACATAACACAAAGTTCTTATTGCCAAATAAAGGAGTTAGAAGAAAAAAACGTCGACCCATCAAATGGATCGACTTTCTTCTTTTAAAGCAAGTTGAATATGAGCTAGATGATGGTTTCCGTGCCAAGCATAGATGCCAACGTTCTTCTTTAATGAAATGTCACCATTGTCTGGATGTACAAATGTTCTGTTTAACTGTTCTTCCGTTAAACTTTCTAATAAATAGACCCAACGTTCGTGTAAAGCTTCAATAAGCTGTATGGAAACACTAATCGGTAAGTGGGAATCAACAAGGAGAGCCCATTTTTCTTCCTCATAAGGTTTAATGGTCGGGTTGTCTTCCGTTAAGGCTAATTTAAATCGAGTATATGAATTTAAATGGCTATCTGCGATATGGTGAACGAGCTGACGAACAGTCCATCCACCTGGTCGGTATGTTTTTTCAAGCTTTTCATCCGTAAGTCCCTTTACCATTTCACTCAATCTAGTTGGTAATAGTTTAATTTCTTGAATCCATTGATGTATATCCTCGTGCGTAATCGTTTCATTACAAGTAAACTGTCCGATAGGATATTTAGCATCCATTTTCCAATCCCCCAATTTCATCTAACTATTTTTCGCTAATGCCCTTTTATAAAAAATTAAGCTGGATAACATAAGAACAGCCATAACAAAATAAATTTCGCCAGGGAAGTGAATGAGAAGCCATCCGCCAAAGACAGGACCAATAAAGCCACCAATATTTTTTAATTGAGAAGCCCCTAAATAAGTCGCTTTTTGAGTGTCTGGTGCGATTTCTTCGATCATGGCGTTCATCATTGGAAAGGCAAAAATCTCCCCAATCGTAAAAATGACCATAGCGCCAATGAAAAATGGCCAATTGGTAGCCATATTAAACAAAATTAGACCTAATGCGAAAAAACACGTACCAATGACTAAACTTTTCAACATTGAAATTTTCTCACTATAAATGCTAATTGGTAACTGTAACAATAAAACAATAGAAGCATTTGTAACAAGTAGAATTGAGAATAATTGAACACCATCTTCGACAGACAAATTCACTAATTGAGGCAAAGTGGAATCATATTGGGACCAGCCAAGATTAATTAACGTTCCTCCTGCTATTAATAGAAGCAGCTTTGTATCAGCTCCTACCACTTTGAACATTTGGAACAGATTTTGCCGTTCTGTAGCCATCTGTTGACGCATCTTAAAATGATTTAAAAGAATAACAAGAACACATCCATATAGGGCATACATAATACCCGTAATGATAAAGGGCATAGCTGGACTTGATAAGCTTGAAATCCAAACGCCTAATAGGGGACCTATGACCCCTGCAACGTTAATAGCTGTATACCGGACCGAAAATAACCTTCTCCGCTTTTCTTTCTCCGTAAAATCAATCATTAAAGCCTGGGTGGATGGTTCGAAAAAGGAACGACATAGACCATTTAGCGCACTAAGTACTATAAACAAAGGAACACTATGGAATAATGCAAAACCAAAAAACACAGCACTCCATACAAAAATGGTTAATAAAATAATTACTTTCCTTCCGACCTTATCAGTAAGATATCCACCAAATATCCCTCCAAAGGTCGCAAATAATTGGGCCACGCCGAGGGTCACCCCAATATCTACTGGCGATGCATTTAATTCACGGTGTAAATACAAAGCCAAAAAGGGTAGTGTCATGAAACTCGCTATTCGAGTAAAAACCGTTCCAAAAAGAATACTCCATACTAATGGATGAAAATAACTTAGCTTTTTCAAAATACCACCCCGAAACGTCCATTCCATGCAAAAACAAAGATCGATTGCTCAATGGACTTTGTAATCAAATCACTTAAAGATTCTTCTGAAAAAAGGTTACGCTAATGGGAGGTATCTAATATCCATTCATACAGAAGATCAGGTAAACCTTCTTCATTTTCATGTCCTCTACCAATAATCTGAAACCCATGTTTTTCATAAAAGGCTTGTGCCTGCTTATTCACTTCAAATGTGTATAAAGTTAACTTGCCAGAAGATTGTTCTTTCGCTCGAGCTAGTAAAGCAGTACCAATCCCTATACCTTGATAATCTAAATGAATATAAAGCTGGCTAATTTCATGATCATTGTAGGCAATCATTCCTACAACATGATGATCAATTAGGGCAAGTTCAATTGTGTACTCTTTAGGCAATAAATAATTTAGGAAATAGACATGATCCTCAAAACTATGTCCTTCCTTTTGTCCGATGGCATTCTCTTTACTTTCTCTCCACATTTCCACCGTCTGCGTATCATAAGTACTACTATAAGGGATGATGGTAATTTTCGGCTTTCCCATTTGTTCACTCCTATTCTTAAAAGTCATTATTTAAATTGTTATCCGGATAAAACTTCACCTTATATTTTTCAATTATTCTACTAAACTGGGATGCAAGTATTTGTTGAAATAACATCCCAAAAACAACTGGCATCATTACTTTCGCAGGAAAGTATGTACTTGCAATGACGACACCTACAGCAATATTGCGCATTCCTCCTGTAAAAACAACGGCTGAAATGACTTCAGGATCTTTAAAGAGATAATGACCTAACCATAGACACATCACATAGCCTGACATGGCAAGCAGTAAAACAACAACGATAATTCCAAAAATCTCCCACGTAATATTTTTCAAAAAAGGAGCAATAGCACTACTATTAATCATGACAATGAAAAAGAGGCTAAGCTTTTGAAAAGGAGCGAGGGTTTTTCCTACGGTATTGTCAATTTTCCCTTTTGTCCATTCATTTAGTAAAACAGCTATAATCGATGGAATCACAATCATCCACAATAGATCTAGCATAATAGACATCGTATCAATTTCAATGTTTTGACCGACTACAAAATGTACTAATAACGGTATAACGATAGGCGAAAGAATCGTATCTATTAAAATAATCGATAAGCAGAGGGCTAGATGACCTCTACATATACTTACCCATATAAAACTTGTAATTCCAGTTGGAACTGCAACAGATAATACAAATCCAATTGTTAAATAATGATCATTAAAAATAAACGTTGCTACAAAATACGCCCATATTGGCATAAGAATATGTAAAAAGGAGATTGTAATTAAAATGACCTTCGGATATTTTGCAAAGCTACGTAACCCTTCAAAATTCATACTTAAACTGCCGGCAAATGTCATAAAGGCAAATAACCATGGCACTAAAAATAATAAATGCCCACCTACATCCTCAAGTAAAACACCGATTACTAAACTAAGTGGTGTTAAGATCGGCATTAATTTTTGGAGGTGTTTATTGATAGTTGCTAACATTGAATATAAGCCTTCTTCCTCTTAAAATCTTATATTTACCATTGTCACTCTTCTCCCTAATAAAGGGAACTATTTTTTGAAGAAGACGAGCCACTTTATATCTTAATTAATATTTTCCCCTCATACTGACGACCTTCCATGAAGAGATGGGCCTCTTGCGCCCTTTCTAATGGAAAAATTTTTGCAATTGGTAGTTCAATTTCTCCCTTTCCAAATAGGTCGATTACTTTTTCCGCTACAGGTTTTAAACGCTTTGGGTCATATTGTCTTGTTGTGCCTAAACTAAATCCTTTCACATTCCGGCAACTGCTATGCACATCACTCGTTTGAAAAATACCAGCCTTGCCGCTACTATTTCCAAATTGAACAAGGGTGCCATATAAAGCTAAACACTCCATGCTTTTTGTTGTTACTTCCCCTGCCATTGAGTCGAATATTATATTTGCCCCCTGTTGATTTGTTAAAGATAAAACTTCATCGGTAAATGTTTCGTATGTACAAACTATGTCCGCACCTAAATTTATACAATAATCTTTTTTTCTAATATCCCCTACTGTAGCGATAATTTTTGAGACTCGTGCTAATTTGGCAAGTTGAATTAACATCGAGCCAACTCCCCCTGCCCCGCTATGGATAACAATTGTATCCGTTGCCTTCACCTGACCGATTTCATGTAATAATATATAAGATAATATCGAAACGGTTGGCATAGCTGCTGCCTGTTCAAAGGAAAGGCTGTCTGGAATTTTATAAACAAGGTCCTCATTGGCTATAACATATTCCGCATAAGTCCCTGACTTTGGAAAGGCGATGACCCGATCTCCTTTAGAAAAGGAGGAGTCTCCAGCCACTTCTTCAATCACTCCAGCACAATCGAGTCCTAACATCATCGGAAACTTCCCTTTTCCCTTATTCCCTACACGTTTTTTTATATCTGCGTAATTGACACTCGTATACGCAACTTTTATTAGCACTTCCCCTTTTTGAATAGATGGCTTTTCAATTTCTAGACATTGTAGAACATTTGCATCCCCAAACTGATTTTGAATTACCGCTTTCATTATCTACACCCCTTTTTACAATAAATACTTACGATTTCCCCCATTACAATTACCACAATTATACATTAAGTAAAAAGTAAGGTTCTAAGTCAAATGTTGGGGTGAGCATTTAGCTCACTCCTAATTTATGCGACCCGAACATCTATATTTTTATATT
>NZ_JBIQFG010000029.1:0-39909 GCF_045369345.1 Ureibacillus sp. 179-F W5.1 NHS
ATGGCTAGAAAATAGTTCGGTTTAAGTGGATCAGTTTTTAATTAATAAATGGCTCAATTTTTACTTGCGAAATACAAAAATAAAAAGAAAAGCACTTTGTACCTAGTTAAACCACTTAGATAAGACTTATTTCATTGGATTTTTTTCCATTACATGTCAAATATATCACACTCGACTATATAATATTCATATTTTAATGGTAAAATATGGTTAAACAGATTATTGTTATTAGCAACTTTAACAATCAAAAAACCCCCTTCCTTAATAACGAAAAAGGGGTAGCTTCATTCATTTTTTATTAAGCTTTGTTTTCTGCAAGTAATTTATAAAGGAAGGAATGATTAAGTATAAGGCATAGGCAAAGGACATCCAAACAGTAAACGCAATGACTTGCGTATCATCTAAATTTGGAAAAATGGAATGGTAATTTGCTAAGGAAATAGAGTCGAAAACTAATCCAATTACAGTTCCCATCATTCCAAATCGTAATGGAGAATTCTCTGATTGATCAATTTTAGCGTAAATATATGTAACGCCCCAAAGTAATAGCCCCGTACCAATTAGCAATAAAATCGTGCTAGTTAAAAATTCATTGGTTCCTGGGCTAAAGAGAACAAACTCTCCAAAAAAGACAAAGAACATGATGGCACAAATCCACACTACAACACCTGATATTGCCGCTATGTAAAAGCTTTTCATTTAACTTTTCACCTCGAATTTATTCCTTTCTTCCATCGTAAAACTTCTATAAATCCATTGTATTTTCCTTCTTATTAATTTATTGATCCCGCGCTCCTACTTTAATTTAAAAGAAAAATTCAATGTTTTTCCATCTAAACCTTTAGAAGAAGGAGGAATACAAAATTTTATGTGGAACTTATAGTAATAGGAAGAACTTACTTTATAGTAACTTCCTAATTTCATTTGAAGGAGGATGAATATGATTCAAAAACCGTTACAAGTCAGATTAATTCCCTACACTATTGAGTCGATTGTAGAAACGACAAACGAAACGCCAAAAGGGATCGATTTAATTCAAGCATCTACGATTTGGGAAGCTAGTAAGCATGGGGAAGGTATTGTAGTTGCAGTGATTGATACTGGTATTGAAACCGATCATCCAGACCTCAAAGATCAAATTATTGATGGGCGCAATTTCACTTCTGATTATGAAGGAGAGCCTACTATATTCGAAGATAACAATGGACACGGAACCCATGTATCTGGAACAATTGCCGCTAGTTTGAATGATGATGGCGTTGTTGGTGTTGCCCCTAAGGCAAAAATTTTAAGTTTAAAAGCATTAACTGGAGATGGCTCTGGCGAATATGAGTGGATTATTAATGCCATTAATTATGCAGTTGAGTGGCGTGGACCTCAAGGAGAACGAGTTCGTGTTATCTCTATGTCGCTTGGCGGCCCAGAAGATGTTCCAGAATTGCATGAAGCGATAAAAAACGCTGTTAGCCAAGATGTCTCTGTTGTTGTCGCAGCAGGAAACGAAGGCGATAATCGCGAAGACACATTCGAGTATTCCTATCCTGGAAAATACAATGAAGTTATTCAAGTTGGAGCTGTAGATAATAACTTAGCACTTGCTCCATTTACAAATAACAATGAAGAAATTGATTTAGTTGCTCCTGGGGTAGAAGTGATTTCCACTTACTTAGGGCAAAAATACGCCTCCCTTTCCGGTACTTCTATGGCTACTCCTCATATTGCCGGGGCAATAGCTCTGCTTATTAATTTAAGTGAAAAAGAGTTTGGTCGACCTTTCAGTGAAACCGAAATTTATGCCCAACTAATTAAACGTACTCTACCTATAGGCAATCGTAAAACTTCTGAAGGAAATGGTTTCATCCTACTTAACTTAGTGGAAAAGATCCAAGAAATTATGAGTGCTGCTCGTATCTAAAATATCCAAATTAAAGAACACTTGTTACAGATGAAAACATATAATAGGAAAGCCCCATTCCTCTATATGAAAATAGAGTAATCGGGCTCTTTTTTGTTTTAGGATGTAATAATGTACGGAGTGAATCTCATCATTTTTCCTATTGATTCAAGTAGGCCCAAGCAAATTGGGCATAAAGTTCAGCACCAGTAGTTAATGCTTCTTCATCGATGTTAAATTTTCCATGGTGGTGAGCCCATTCCGTATCTTTTTCTGGGTTGCCGCTACCTACTAATGCGAAACTACCAGGCGCCTCATTCATATATTCACTGAAGTCTTCGCCGCCCATCGTTGGCTTTTCGGGATATAATACTTCTTCTCCAAATGCTGCAGCCGCAACTTTTTGTACCAATTGTGCACTTTCCTTATTATTATCCACTGCTTGCGTACCGCGAATGTATTCTACCTGTGCTGTTGCACCGTAAAGATTTGCAACTTGTTCCGCATAATGCGTAAGCTGTGTCTCTACATGATTCCGTGTACTTTGGTCAAAACAACGAACTGTCCCTTCAATGACTGCATTTTCTGCAATGACATTGAATCTTGTCCCAACTACCATTTTCCCTATTGTCAGTACTGCTGGACTTTGTGGGTCAATCGTTCTTGAGACAACGGATTGCACATTCATCACAAAAGAGGAAGCAACAATCGCAGCATCAATACAAGCATGCGGCATCGCCCCATGGCCTCCTCTCCCTTTAAACGTCACTTTAAAAAGATCCGCTGATGCAAAAGAAGGTCCTGGCTGGCAAGATACTTTATGTGTCGGCATTTGCGACCAAATATGGATACCGAATACATGGTCAACACCGTCCATTGCCCCTTGTTTCACCATCTCTTTCGCTCCTTGTGCAACTTCTTCCGCCGGTTGAAAGATTAATCGAACGTTGCCAGGAATATCATCTTTCACTTCGTTCAATGCTTTTGCTGCAATTAGTAACATTGCTGTATGGGCATCATGGCCACATGCATGCATTTTACCTTCGAATTTAGAGGTATATGGCAACTCTTTGTTTAGTTCCTCAACAGACAAGGCATCCATATCTGCTCTTAAGGCAACTGTCTTACCCGGTTTTCCTCCCTCAATCGTTGCAATAACCCCTGTTGGTTGTGTTTTGTAATAAGAAATAGAAAGGCTATCTAAGTATTTGCAAACAAATGCAGTTGTTTCTGTTTCTTCCCATGACAGCTCTGGTTCACTATGAAGTTTTCTACGTATGTCCGTCAATTCTTCACTATTCGTTTGAATCGCTTTTTTAATTGTTTCATTTATCATGTTACTCTGCCTCCGTTAATCGTTTTGCTACTTCGAAATAAATTTGCACACCATTTGCAATATGCCGCACATCCGACCATTCTTCTGGACAATGACTAAGACCGTCCTTACTAGGTATAAAAATTAAACCGACATTTGTAACATCAGATAATACCATTGCATCGTGTCCTGCTCCGCTGTTCATAGAAAGATACTCTAAGTTCAAAGCATTACAAGTTTCTTTGATCATTTCCTTTATACCTTCATCTAACAGTTTAGGTTCTATATACAAGCTTTGTTCGACTGATATTTCAATTCCATTTTTACGATTACAATCTAGTAAATCCTTTACCTTCTTAATAACGTTTTGAACATGCTCCTCTTTACCTGAACGGATGTCTATAGAAAAGACCACTCGATCAGGAATAACATTGGCACCGTTTGGAAAGACATTCAAACGACCTGTCGTAATAACCGTTCCTTCCCCTTCCTCAACTGCTAACTTTGGTAACTGCGCAATCAGTTCAGCTGCTTTAACTAAAGCATCCGCACGTCGATCCATCGGAGTTGTCCCCGCATGACCTGCTTTTCCTTCTACCGTTACTTCTAATTGGGCAAGACCTACAATTGCATCCACAATACCAACTGGGATATCCCGCTCTTCTAAGAATGGCCCTTGTTCAATATGTAATTCTAAAAAAGCTTTCATTGTTTTTGGATACCTTGTTTTTGGGCGAGTAGGATCCAGCCCAATCGCCTTCATAGCATCTACAGTAGAGATTCCTTCTTTATCTTTTAATCGATAAAATTCTTCCTCACTGAGTGCTCCGACCATTCCCCTTGATCCCATCAAACCTCCAGCAAACCTTGCCCCTTCCTCTTCAATTAAAGCCACGACTTCGAGAGGATACTTCGGCTTCAATTGATTTTCAACAAAAAGGGTAGCTACTTCCAAAGCAGTTACTACTCCAGCTGGGCCATCATAAGCACCACCATTAGGCACTGAGTCAAAATGGGATCCGATTAATACACTAGGCCCATCCTTTAGCGTTCCTTCCAGTTTTCCAAAAATGTTACCGAGACCATCTTCACGAACCTCCAAGCCTAGTTCCTTCATTTTTTCTTTAATGTAGTTTCGAGTTTTCAAATCTTCCTGACTGTATGTTAATCGAGTCGTTCCGTTACCTGGTGTGGCGGTAAATTCACTAATCGTATGGATATGCTCTTCAATCCGCTCCTGAATCGTTTTCATTCCATTCTCTCCTTGCTAAAAATTGTTAAGAGGCAAGCCACTTTGTAAGTGATTGCCTCCTTTAATCATTTATAAAAATCCGACAAAGATGCCCGCTAAAATGACCGAAACAATGGTCACGGTAATAAATCCACCAACAAGCATAGGAGGTAGCATATAACTTGTCAGCATGTCTTGTTCTTCCTTATCATCCGTTAATGACTTAATCACTTCATTCGTAATAATATAGTCAGCGGGGAATCCATAAAGGGCCGTTAGTGATACCGCAAAAGCCATATTTTTCGAAACTTTAAGCATTTTCCCCGCAATAAAGGAGAAGATATACATTCCGATAACGCCTAAAATAATTGTTCCAACAAGTGGATAAATGATTTCGAGCATCATAGTTGGAGAGGCATTTTTTAAACCATCTAAAACAAATAAAATCAAAACTAAGATCGCTATTCCAAAGCTATTTGCCTTTTGCAGCACTTGTTTCTCCAAAAGACCGATGCTACTTGCAATAACACCGAACAATAAACATAAAACAAATGGACTAATCTCTACAATTGGGGCAAGAACCGTTGAAACTAAATAAGCGAGATAGGCAACAAGGGCAAGTCTAAATAATTTAAAGAACTCTGTATTGTATTTTTCCGGTATGCTGTTAATTAGCTTAAATTGAGATTTAGGTTCCTCCTTCGTAACCGCTGCTTCCCCTATCGATTCTTTTGCCGCTAGATTGCCGTTCCGATATTCGGTAAGAAGCTTTTTCCCTTCTTTTTTAAGAACAATCGAGGTGATTGGATATCCAGCAAAACCTTGCATCACATAAATGACAATGGCGAAAACGGATAGACTCGTCAACCCAGCTTCCTGTGCAGCCTCAGACATAATCAACGAAGAAACTACTCCACCGACTAATGGTGGTATCGCAACAACGATCGTCTCGAATCCGAAAAGAAATGTTCCTACTGCAAATAACACGACAATAATCCCTAAAATTCCTGAAAGAGCAATTACAACCGTCTTCCATTGTTTTTTCAATTCTTGAAGTGATAGCAATGTCCCCATATTTGTAATCAATAAATACATCATCATAGTTGCAACAACTGGCGGAACTCCCGCTAAAGAAACAATTTCTTTCGGGAAGAATGTCCAATATCCTGCAAGAAATAAAACAGCACAAACAAAGATGGAGGGAACCCAAGCTTTTGTACGAACTGCTACGAAGTCCCCGATAAATAAAATAAACACGAGAATAACTAAAGCTAACATTTGGGACATAATTAAATCACTTCACTTTCATTTCTATCTTTATTTTTCTAATATACTAACATTTAATAGACTAAATTTAAAGATAATTTAAAATATTAAAAAATATATAGGCGAATTCTAGAAAAAAATATTGCCAATGTCGGAAGATAAATGAGTTAAGTATTTAAAAAAATCACAAGTACCATAAGAAGGATTGCACTATTATTTGAAAGTCTAATCATGGGTTTTTTCGTGAGGAGTTTTGAAGGCACAAAAAAACCCTTCTCGGTAAACCGAGAAGGGTTTTGAAACGTTGATATAATAATTAACGTTTTGAGAAATATACAGATAAACTCTAAGTATATTGAATACATCGTAATCCATTAATATCAACGTTTTGGAAATTGTTATATGGATAAAAGTGTATGAAAAAGGATTAAAAATGACATTACTTGAACCAATTTGAACCAGCATGATAGATGTTAGTTGAATACATTTTGCTAATTAAAGCTTATCCTAATTTTTATTTTTATGAAACGTTACCTTTTTAATTGGTTATTGTTCTGGAACTATTTTAAACAATTGCAAAAAAAAGCGCCCTACAGTAATTAAAACCGAGGGGCTGAGAATAATCTAATTTTAATAATATGAAGTTGCAGTCATTAGAGTTAGTATATTATCTTCTTGAATCGTATCACTCGCAACCTTATTTCGTTGTGTTTTACTACACTTAATGCACTTGTGTGTTATTTGAAAACCTTTTTTTCCTGAGTAGTCCAAACTAATTGGACGCATCAAGCCTTTGCAATTGCTTAGACGATCACCTGGATGATTATCTAAGTGCTTTGAAAATAGACAATATGGACAGTGGTTGCGAAAACTCCCATTTGTCAACGGTAATACATCGGCTCCACAATTTTCACATTGAAAAGCAGTGTTTTCTGTTAATCTACTCAACGTTATCTTCCTCCAAGACGAATTTTTTCATCTTTGGAGAAAGGGTTCTGTTTGTTTTCCTACTTTTAGTAGTTTCAGGCTTTTAAGGCGAATGTACAGATTCACCGCTTCGTTCTGCAAAGCGATTACTTCTAGTTCCAACTTCACAAGAGCTTATTTCATCTCTTGTTCCGGACCATGATTGACTTTATGAATTTGTATCAACCACTGTAAGACGGACTTCTCCACCTTCCACTAGTAAGTGTTCATCCTTAATCACTGACATTGGCAATCATCCCCTAGAAGATACGTTTGAGTTTAAATAAATAGCTCAAAAAACCACTCCAATTTTCCTTTTACTTTAGATTATTCTCTTTATTTATTATACATTAAAATACTTTTCGTAACACACACATTCATGAATTCTATGATTCGCTTTCCTAAATTGCTCAATATCATTCCCGATATAATGAGCAAAGATATTCACTAAATATAATTTTGGTATTTTATTGTTAACTATCTCATCCATTTGTTCTCCTTCAAAATAGATATGATAATAAGATTCGGTCTTTAGAAAGTTCATTTTTTCATACCAATTTTGAACCCACTGGTCATCTCTTGTCCAAGCCTCAAAGCGATTTAATTTAAGTTTTATCGCTCTTTTTTCAGCCTCTTTTAATAAGGCTTCTCCTATCCCTCTTCTATAAAAATCTGGATGTACTGCAATATGCCAAATCATACCTCCAAGTCCAGTTCCTTTAGAGCAAACCGTGCGTTCTTCTTTTTCGTATTCAACATCAATTAGTCCAACAATTTGGCCATCCAATTCTGCAACAAGCTCTATTGCAGGATTTTCATAACGTTCTTTCTTATTTAACACATTATCAAAATAAGCAGTCTGTAAAAACGCAAGCGTTCGGCATCTTATCCATCCAATTTCATCATTAACTCTATAGTCTCTAATAATCACTTTTTTCCTCCTGATTTTAGGAACCACGTAGTTTATAGGGGATTTATACGTTAATCCCTTAAAATAAATTCACCCCGTACATTATTCTTGTCATTTTCATAACGCAACGCCTCCTTCAATTTGTTGTTATCTGAATTTTACCAGAGTTTTATGATTATTTATACATTTATCCAATAAAAAATTATTTAGTAGAATAAGGCAATTTTACCTACCAAATAATTTAGACCCTTCCACTAAACTGCTACATTAAAATTTCGAGAATCTTGTTGAATAGTGACACACCTTGAAGAAAAAGGGAGTTATTTCTCCCTTTTAAATATAGCCTCTTTCTTTCAGGCTAGTAAAACTGTTATCACTGTTTACTACTAAGTGATCAAGCACTTCGATGCCTAGTAACTTTCCGGCTTCGACTAATCTCTTTGTAACGTTAATATCTTCCATTGATGGTGTTATGTCACCACTTGGATGTTGATGCGCGACAATTACACTTGCTGCATTATTAAGTATTGCTGATTTAAACACCTCGCGTGGATGAACGAGTGAGGCATTCAATGCACCAACATGACAACGATGAACTGCGACAACATTGTTTTTCGTATTTAAACACATAACAAAAAACACTTCACGATCATCACGACCAATAAAGCGAGATGCTATCTTTGCTCCGTCTTCTGGACTACGGATAATGTAATTAACCCCTTCTTCTGCCTCCCGGATTACTTGTTCAATACGTACAATCTCTAAAATGGTTTCCATCTAGATCAACCTCTCTATTATTTTTTGACCTTTTTGGTCACCACAGAGAGAATCTTCGCATCGATTAATGTAAAGTGGCGTAAGTAGCAAAGCTATCAAGTGATTCGTATATGTTTTGGGGAAGCCCAATGAATTAGGGTGCGTTAAAAGCGTTAATTGCTTTCTTACGCACCCTTATCCTACTTGGCTGACTCATAACATCCGAAGAACGAAGACCCTTTACTTAATCGATAATTCGTCTCTGCCTATTAGACGAATTAGAAGATTATAATTAGGGGAGCTGAAAAGGAAAATTAATAAAGACCTCTATTTTAAAACCTATCGCTTTTTAGTTTCCTTCAATAATTTTAGTATCTCGTCTAACTTGTTATTTACTTTAAGTGTTTGATCCAAGTGATAAACCTCTTTTCTACTTAACGCTGACGAGGATTCGGAAATATCAATTTTTATATGATTGGCAATATTATTTAATACATTTGCGTTCTCTTCAACACCTCGGTGTAAAGCAATATAATATTCTTTGGTATCTTCTAATTTTTTATTTTGATGTACTAATAATTTATTTTGTCCAACTAAGGCATTGCATTTTTGTATAATATCATCATTAACTATACTTAAAAGTTCTTCAACAATGATATTGATGTACTTTTGTTCAACTTTATAGTCTTTCAATGATTTTTGGAATTTGCCTCTAATCATGTCCTTCCATTCATTGTTTATAAAGAATTCAATAGGTTCCTCCTCGACTTGTTTATAAGAATCACTTATTGCAAATGTTCGAAGTGCTTCAACAAATGCACGATTATATACTTTTCTTGGTCGCCCTTTACCTCCCAATTTCTCCTCTTTTACCATCGGTTTTCCAATTTGAGCAAATTCTTTACTAGTATCAACTTTAGCTGCATCTCTACGAAAAGATGATTCCGAATAATTTTTTCCGTCAAATGATAATTCCTCAATCGCCTCTTCCATAGTGAACCATTGATTCTTCAATTCTTTTATTTGTTCGGAACTTAATTCTTTCTCTTTAGTAAATATCCACATTAAAATTCACCCCTCGCAATAAATAACGCTATTATATCAGCCATTATAGCATTTTTCTTCATTAGTTATAGAAAATCTGATGCCTTACAATTGAATTAGAAAGTTAATTGCGCAATGCTTTCAAAAAGATATCGAGAGGATGAAAGTTTCAGATGAAGAAACTACGAGAGTTCAATAAGTTTGATTGCGAGGCCTTTTTCAAAGACAAGGACGTACGAGTGATGTCACACGAGGACTGGAAAGAATACGATGCAGACGGAAAGAATCCTAAAGTCATAGGCACTAAGTATAAAACAGTCATTGCAAGCGATCGAACAGAATACAAAGGGGCAGATGTAGCACCTGATCTTAATGCAGGCGAGCAAGTTATTGTAAAGGTGCCTAAACCTCCAAAGGAGTATAAAAAGTTCAGTAAAATCACATTTGTGAACCCGACAGCTAGTGTTTACGGAACGTTCATGAGTGAACTTTCTGTCAAAGCAGATGATGTAGACATTGTTCAACCAAAATAAAGAACGAAGGATAGTCAGGTCCCTTTCTATCATTAATTACACTTTTACACCTGTGACCGCCCCTGACAAGGGGCGGGACCACGATAGTAGGATGTGGATTGCGTGAAGAAAACATATAGAATGCAACGTGGCTTTATTTCATTTTTATTCATTGGATTTTTTCTGATTTTATGGTTTTTCTTTTATAAATTGTATCCATTGATTGTTGAACAAATAACGATAATACAGCTTCCACAAATTGAGTCAAATATCTTCCTGATTCCTGTTGTTGTGATGGTAGTTGCTTTGTTTGCTAATTGGTCAATTCGCAATAAGCTGTGGTTTGGTCTATTTTTTTCTCTGCATTATTATTTGATGGCAAAGCGAATCAGAAGACATATTAAAGATGCGAGATTTGAAGATGAACGGGAGTTTGACAATCGTTTAGTTACTTTACCAAAAATCAAAATAACATTTGATGATAATCGAACAAGAAAGTCAGGAAAAGTTTTCATCAAAAATACAATTAAATTCGATAAGAAACTTGAAGATATGCGGATTGATTCAGCTTTAAAGGGATACGTAAGCGAGCGCAAGTACTTATCTAAAGATCGAGACTGGTATATTTACGAATTTTATTCAGTTGATTCACATAAACAACTAAAGATTAAATCAGCAAGTGACTTGATTGAATGGTCAAATAAGACAGCAGACGATTACGCTTTACGCTTAGATGAGCGTGCAACTGTACCGTTTCATCATATGGGATTAGTCGGTCAAACAGGTAGTGGTAAATCGTTTTTTATTCAAATGCTAGTTGAACAAGTATTATCGAAAAAGGTCAATCATGAATTATTCATTATTGACCCGAAGCGTACAGACGTATACCAAATGGCTAAACGTACCGTTGGTGTTGAGCGAACTGCTGACAAAACAAATGCGATTGAATTGATTAAACAATTTCATGAGCGTATGAAAAAACGACAAGAGGAATTACAAGATTATTTTATATCAAATCGTAACAAGACTTATAAAGATGCAGGTTTTCCTGCTTTAATCCTGCTTATAGATGAGTTTGGGGCATTGAGAGAATCATGGAAGACCTTAGCAAAAAAAGAACGTGATGAAGTCGATAGCATACTTTCTGATGTTGCTTTCATGGGTCGTCAACTAGGGTGTATTCTGTGGGTCGCTACGCAACAAATGAACGCACAGACGATTCCAACGGCGATTAGAGAACAGCTCGTTTTGAAGATTGCTTTAGGTGGTAGTGATGAGCAAACCTATAGAACTCTGTTTTCTTCTGGTGTGGATATACCGCCAGTTCAATTCACTGCTGGTCAAGGAATTTACAGTTATCCAGGGCTAGCAAGTGCAGACAAGCCACGGTTGTTGACCGTTCCTTACTGTAGCTTTTTGAATGGAAGCACCTAGCTTTTCCTTAAGGAGTGACGGCACAAAGAGCGGAAGGGGACCCGCCGTTTAGTCGGGGAAGGTTCCGCTCCGTGCTTTATACCTTTAGGAAAGCTGGGGTGATTGATAATCATCCCAGCTCCAGTGGGGAGCAAAAATAACCCCAAAGCCCGTCCTAATAGGCTTTTACACTTAAAAAACTTTCCCTAACAGAAAGGGAGTGAACAAAACATGATTAAACCAGATATTGACCAGTTTACACTTGTATTACAAGCAACAGGCGTGTTTGACTTTGACGAATGGCGTGACTGGGTAGCAAAAAACTTAATAAGTACATTCTTAATTAAATCTAAGATGCATAAGCTATTCGACAACTTCGGTGAAGCTGACGTTAAACTTCCAGAAGGCTATACAATAGGCTATTCATTCAACAATGCACCATTTTACTTTTGTATTGCTTATCATGAAGCATTCACAAAAATGGGGGTAATTGTAAAATTCAGTGCATACGCATGGCATGAGTACCGGAAGCGATACGAAGCAGAGTTTAATGAACCTATTCATTTACACACCTTATTCAAAATGATTGATTCGGATGAATATAGTTTTAGACTTTCACGAATTGATATCTGTTGTGACTTTATTAATGAAAATATTAACATTGCAAAATTGAAACGTTCGATAGAAGAAGGAAGGACTGAAATACGCTATGGGAAGTACTAATAAAAGTTATCTAAAAAAAGTCATTGAAGATAACAAAGAAAAACCTTACAAAAGAAACAACTCGAAAGTGTCCGACGTATCCAAAGACTTTCAGGCACAAACATTATATATCGGGGCAAAAAGCAGAAATACAAAAGTACATTTACGCATCTATGACAAAAAAGAGGAACAACTATCATGAAATTCATGCGCCATATCGCTAAAGAAGTAGATGACTGGACACGTGTTGAAGCAGAGTTTTCAGGCGATTACGCCCATCAATTGACAGATGGAATCAAAGAGTGTAGTACAGATGAACAACTTAAAAATGTCATCATTAGTTCTCTAATTGATCGCTACATGTTCTTTTACGCGATTAATGCTTGAATTGTTAGATGAAAAGAACTTTCACTTTGAATCATCATCTCCACGAAATAACTTATTAGAGCAGTCGATAGACCATTTAATTAAGGGGTCTGGTCTACTCCCCACATTATGGAAAGTTCAACAAATATGGGGAGGCAACACAGCAAAAGAATTAATTGATTATTTATATAAACAGTACTATGAAGAATTCGAACCCAATGATGACCATATATCTTGGTTAAATAAATACAAGGCACTTTACCAATTAGAAGGTAAGCCGTGGAAAGGATGATATTTAAATGAGTTTTCCGAAATTAAAAGAACATATAAAACACATTGTAGAAATAGTAGATTTTTTCCGGGACGGTAAAGGAACGATTAATAAAACGGATAATCATTCTGATTACCAAAATAGCTACTATACACCAGAAGATATTTTAGGACAAATCAAATATGATGCTGAACAAGCACTAAAAGAACTAAATAAACTTTAAAATTAAATCTCAGCACAAAGGAGATGATGCCAAATGAGTATAAACATGGCTACAAAGGATTATCCATATCTTTTAACAAGAGAACAAGCATCAGATTTTTTAGGTATAGACCCAAAGTCATTTGATAAATATATTCGGCCGCATGAAGAGCTAGATCGTTTCATGATTGGTAAGCGCGAACGCTACACAATGAAGTCTTTAATACACTTTATCGAAAAACACTCCGTTTAAAATGTCGACAGTTGATAAGATGTTAGTTTCAGAATACAATACAGATGTATTCAACTAGCATCTATCAACTTTATTTTTGAAAGGGATTGATAGCATGGCTAGTATTGTAAAAAGAGGAAAGTCATATCGAGCACAAATTTCTTTGTACAAATATGGAGAACATAAAAAACTAACTAAAACATTTCCGACTAAGAAGGAAGCAAAACTTTGGGCTTTAGAAATGGAATTAGCGAAAGGAGAAGGAAAAGAACTTGCTCACAGAACAACAACATTTGCGGACTTCTTCGAAAATTGGATATATCTTGTAAAGGTTAATGACGTTAAAGAAACGACATTTCAAAATTATGTTCGTACTTTAGGAGTTATTAGAAATTTATTTCAGGATATCCAATTAAAAGATTTAAATGATATTGTTGTTCAGAAAAAGATTGATGAGTATGCCAAGACACATTCACGAAAAACAACACATGAGGTTCTTCTTAAAATTAAAACATCTTTACGTGATGCATATGCTCGTGGCTATATTGCAAATGATTTTGCTCGTTTAGTAAAAACACGTGGAGAGAATCCACCCAAACGTAATAAAGCATTATCTATCACTGATTTTAGAAAGCTTCGTAATTACGTTTTACAGCATCCAGAAGACGAATTTAACTTACTTGTATTACTTGCATTAGAAACGGGGATGCGACGTGGAGAACTGCTAGCAATACGCCCAGAGAGTCTTTATGAATACGGAATAAAAGTTAGACATTCAATCAGTCCTACTTCTGATGATACTTCGTTAAAGACACAAAATGCAAAACGTGATGTTACTATTAACAAAGAAGTATATGAACTCATTCGTAAAATTCCTGTTAAAGAAAATGGTTATATTTTTAGCTTTGGCGGTTTTAAACAGTCGGAACAATTAGCAGAGTTATTGAAGAAATTAGATATTAGGAAAACAACGTTTCACGGTTTAAGAGACACTCACGCATCATTTTTATTTTCTCAAGACATAGATATTGCTTATGTATCAAAGCGATTAGGTCACATTAATATTCAAACCACACAGAATTATTATCTGGAATTAATGCCAGAAAAAAAGCACCAGCAAGATGCCGATGCTTTAAATCTGTTAAGTGCTTTATAAGGTTCAAGTTAATTTGAACCAACTTGAACCAAAAAAGATCTATAAACATTGATATATCAATGTTTCTATTAACGTTTTGAGAACTGAGGCGCACGACGAGCACCTTTAAGACCGTATTTTTTACGTTCTTTCATACGTGGGTCACGAGTTAGTAAACCTGCAGATTTAAGTGCTGGACGGAAATCTGGGTCAACTTGTAGTAACGCACGAGCGATACCGTGACGGATTGCACCAGCTTGACCAGTGAATCCACCACCGTTTACGTTTACAAATACATCATAGCTACCTTTAGTTTGAGTTGCTTCTAATGGTTGGTTGATGATTAAGTGTAAAGTTTCAAATGGTAAGTAGTCTTCGATGTTGCGATTGTTAATAACAATTTTACCTTCGCCTGGTACTAAACGTACGCGAGCTACTGAGCTTTTACGGCGACCTGTGCCGATATATTGAACTTGTGCCAAGGGTATATCCTCCTCTAATTAATTATCCGCGTAGCTGATAGCTTTCCGGTTTTTGTGCAGCATGTGGGTGTTCTGCTCCAGCGTAAACATGTAGTTTACCGAACATTTTGCGACCTAAAGAGTTTTTAGGAAGCATACCTTTTACTGCTAATTCGATCATTTGTGTTGGGTATTTTTCTTTCATTTCGCCTGCAGTGCGTTGTTTTAAACCACCTGCGAATTGAGTGTGACGGTAGTAAATTTTACCTTCTAATTTATTACCTGTTAATTCGATTTTGTCTGCGTTGATTACGATAACGTAGTCACCAGTGTCAACGTTTGGTGTGAATGTTGGTTTATGTTTACCGCGTAAGATTGAAGCTACTTCAGAAGCTAAACGTCCAAGAGTTTGGCCTTCTGCGTCCACTACTAACCATTTACGCTCTACTTCATGACCTTTAGCCAAGAATGTTGTACGCATTTATATATCCTCCTAATCGATTCGATTACCGTTATTTTTCATTAGTATACACTTAATAAGTTTCGGGGCTTATTTGTGGTTGGTAATGAAAATACCATATGTCATAATATAATATTTTCGCAAGGAAGTCAAGCAAAAAAGTTGCACACCTGGGAAAGTTGTTTTTTCCTTTAAACGATTGATTTCCTCAGTTAATAAAACACTTTTTCCAAATACAAACCGTGTGCTGGCGCGGTTTTACCTGCCTTCCCACGATCCATAGAAGCAATGATTTCCTCCAATTCCTTCGCTTGTCGTTTACCAATACCGACTTCCCAAAGTGTTCCAGCAATAATTCGAACCATGTTATATAAAAAGCCATTGCCTTCTATCACCATATGTAGTTCTTCACCATGCCACGAAAAGCTTAAAGAATGAACGGTACGTACTTTATCAACGACACTTGTATTAGCCGCGCAAAAACATGTGAAATCATGGGTTCCGATAATATATTGGGCTGCTTCTTCCATTTTCGCGACATCTGGTTTCAACCCATTTGTTTCAACAGTGTAATGTCTACGAAAAGGACTTTGCTCCTCTTCACAGCTCCAAATATAACGATAACGTTTTCCTGATACACTATATCTTGCATGGAAGTCGATATTTACTTCTTCCACAGCTAATACGCGAATATCACGAGGTAACTGGACATTTAATGCCTTTTTATAACGCTCAACCGGAATCGCTAGAGACGTATCAAAATGAATAACTTGTCCAGTAGCATGGACACGGGCATCGGTGCGACCACTTGCTGTCACTTTAACCTTTTCCCCTTTATGCATTTTTGTTAGTACATTCTCTAGCTCCAGTTGGACTGTCCGTTCTCCTGGTTGTACTTGATAACCGGCAAAAAGTGTCCCATCATAACTTATTGTTACTTTTAAACGTCTCAATTACTTCACCTCGCTATTAGCTACGATACAAGACTAATAATACGGTCATTGCCGCTAGCACTATTAAACTAATTGTATCTTGCCAATGCCATTCTAGCTGTCGGTAACGGGTACGTCCTTCTCCTCCACGATAACCGCGCACTTCCATCGCTGTCGCTAAATCCTCTGCTCTTTTAAACGCACTAACGAATAAAGGAACAAGAAGAGGTACAACCGCTTTGATTCTTTCTTTCATTGGACCTGCACTTAAATCGGAACCACGGGCCATTTGAGCTTTCATAATTTTATCTGTCTCGTCCATTAACGTTGGAATAAAACGTAAGGCAATCGACATCATTAATGCTAATTCATGAACAGGTAGTTTTAACTTTTTCAAAGGATTTAACAACACTTCAATCCCGTCTGTAATCGAGATTGGGGAAGTCGTTAACGTTAAAATGGAAGTCATTAAGACCAATACTAAGAAGCGAATTGAAATGAAAACACCTTGTCTTAACCCTTCTTCATATATTTTAAAGAAACCGAGTTCGAAAAGAATATCGCCTTCCCTCGTAAAAAATATATGAATTAAAAACGTAAACACTAATAAAAAGATAATCGGTTTTAATCCGTTTAATAAAAAGTATAGACGGATCCGTGACATGAATATAACAAGTAATGTAAATGCGATTAGGAAAGCATACGTCATTACGTTATTAGCAAAAAAGACAACAATAATAAAGGCAAAAACAAAAACTAGTTTGGAACGAGGATCCAGTTTATGAACAAAAGAATCTCCTGGAATGTATCGGCCAAAGATCATTTTTTCCATCATTGGTTGTCACGCCCCTCTCGTAAGGCACGTGCCACTTCATCTGCCAGTTCTTCCTCTGTTAAACAAATTCGAGATAATGGTTGATTCATCAACTGCTCAATTTTCGCCTGAAATCGAACGATATGAGGCGGTTCAAGACGATACTGTTCAAGAGTCTTGCTATCTGCAAAGATTTCCCGTGGTGTACCACTTAAAACACATTTCCCTTCGTGCATAATAGCAATGCTATCTGCATAACGAGCAGCATCTTCCATACTATGAGTTACGAGAATCGTTGTTAAATGACGTTCTTTATGAAGGGAGTAGAACATGTCCATAATTTCCCTTTGGCCCCGTGGATCTAATCCTGCAGTTGGTTCATCAAGTACAATGACTTCAGGTTCCATCGCAAGGACCCCAGCAATCGCTACACGACGCATTTGACCGCCAGATAGGTCAAAGGGCGATTTTTCTAAAGTTTCCTCTGGTAAGCCTACAAGCTTGATTAAATCCCTCGCTCTTTTCTCTGCTACTTCCTCAGATACACCGAAATTCATCGGTCCAAACATAATATCTTTTAATACCGTTTCTTCAAACAGTTGGTGCTCTGGAAATTGAAAGACAATCCCAACCTTTTGGCGAATGGGTTTTAACTCTTTTGCTTTTTTACCTGCAACAATTAATCGGTCCCCAATATGTACTTGGCCTTTAGACGGCTTTAAAAGACCGTTAAAGTGTTGTAGGATAGTGGATTTACCCGAACCTGTATGACCAATAATCGCTTGATACGTACCATGGGGGATTGTTAAATCTACATCAAATAAAGCATACTTTTCAAAAGGTGTCCCCATTGAATAGGCATAGCTTACTTGTTGAAGTTTGATGTCCATAGATCATTCACCAACTCTTCTTCTGTCATATGTTGTCCTGCTAATTGTACACCCTTTGATTGGAACAGCTTTGTCATCCTCATGGCAAAAGGCAGTTCTAAACCGAACTCAATCAGCTTATCGCCAAGGGCAAATATTTCAGACGGTGTCCCTTCCGCGTATTTTTTCCCATCATTCATAAATAAAATACGATCTGCAAAAAGGGCTTCTTCCACATCATGGGTGATGGAAAGTACCGTTAAACCAATTTCTTTACGTAATTCACGAACCGTTTTTAATACTTCATCTCGACCTTGTGGATCTAACATGGAGGTTGCTTCATCTAAAATAAGTAGCTTCGGTTTCATGGCAATGGCGCCTGCAATGGCAACCCGTTGCTTTTGTCCTCCCGAAAGATGATGAGGTTCATGATTTAAAAACTTGTCCATTTTCACTTGAGATAGGGATGTGTGTACACGCTCAACCATCTCTTCATAAGGAACACCGCTATTTTCTAAGGCGAATGCTACATCATCTTGAACAGTAGCACCGACAAACTGATTATCAGGATTTTGAAAAACCATCCCTATATTTGAACGGGTTTCCCATAAATTTTCTTCTGTTAATACATTTCTCATAACACGGACTTCACCTTCCTGAGGGAAAAGTAATCCGCTTACTAGCTTGACCATTGTTGATTTACCAGAACCGTTATGACCAACGATTGCAATCCATTCTCCTTCATTGACTGAGAAGGAAACATTTTGTACTGCCTTTCGTTTATCTGGTTGATCTGGTGTATATGAAAAACTAACGTTTTGAAACGATAAAATCTCGGTCACTAATCTTAGCTCCTCTCTTTGGCGCTCTACTAACTAAATTACACTGTTTTGTGCTGTAATGCTACCCTTAGAAATAGGTGACATATATAAAAATAAGGTACGTTTTCAAATCACGATGAAATTCCACTTTGATTAAAAACGTACTTTATTTTCGTATATGTATAAATAAAAAAACTAGCAAATTGGTATCCTTTGCCATTATTAAGAGAATAAAAAAGCGCGCACCCCATTCAAGAGAAATGCGCTTTACTTCTACATTTATAATAAGAACACGGCTGCTCATTTCCGTGTTCTTTTGAATGAGGTGCGGAGAGCTAGACGAGACGCCACACATGAAGTGCCCGCTCATTATAACGCTCAAGCCATTTTATTGTCGTATAAATCAATTTGTATAGACACTATTCGTGTATACATCAATGTGAAAAACACATTATAAAAATAGAGGGGTCCGGGTTCAACCGGTGAACCGGACACCCTCTTACCTTTCGTTATAGAATTAGAATATTAAACTAATTCGATTACAACTACAGGTGCACCGTCACCACGGCGAGGTCCTACTTTAAGGATACGAGTGTAACCACCTTGACGATCAGCGTAACGTGGTGCAACATCATTAAATAGCTTTTGAAGTGCAAATGAAGTTGATTCGTTACCTTCTTCATCAGTAGTTGTTACTACTTCACGACGGATAAATGCAGCCGCTTGACGACGAGCATGTAAATCTCCACGCTTACCTAAAGTAATCATTTTTTCAACTACAGAACGTAATTCTTTCGCACGTGCTTCAGTTGTTTCAATACGTTCGTTAACGATTAAGTCAGTAGCTAAATCACGTAATAAAGCTTTACGTTGAGAACTTGTACGACCAAGTTTTCTGTAACCCATGGATGTTCCCTCCTTTATATCTGATCTGCATAAAATAGATGTCTTCGCTTAGTCTTCTTTACGTAATCCTAAACCAAGCTCTTCTAATTTAGCTTTTACTTCTTCTAGTGACTTACGACCAAGATTGCGCACTTTCATCATATCGTCTTCTGATTTATTCGCAAGTTCCAGTACTGTATTAATACCAGCGCGTTTTAAGCAGTTATAAGAACGAACAGAAAGATCTAGTTCTTCAATCGTCATCTCTAAAACTTTTTCTTTTTGATCCTCTTCTTTTTCGACCATGATTTCAGCAGTTTGTGCTTCATTCGTTAAGCCTACAAAGATATTAAGGTGCTCAGTTAAAATTTTTGCTCCGAGCGAAATCGCCTCTTTTGGACCGATGCTACCATCTGTCCACACATCAAGTGATAACTTGTCGAAATCAGAATTCTGTCCAACACGAGTGTTCTCCACTTGAAAATTAACGCGTGAAACTGGAGTGTAAATAGAGTCGATCGGGATCACGCCGATAGGAAGATCCTCACGTTTGTTTTGATCAGCAGGAGTATATCCACGGCCACGGCGAGCATACATACGCATACGAAGATGACCATTTTTAGCAATTGTTGCAATATATAGGTCCGGATTTAAAATCTCCACGTCACTGTCATGCGTGATATCAGCAGCTGTAACCGTTGCATCACCTTTCACGTCAATCTCAATAACTTTTTCTTCGTCAGAGTAGATTTTTAGTGCAAGCTTTTTAATATTCAAGATAATTGAAGCAACATCTTCTACTACGCCTTCTACAGTTGAGAATTCGTGTAATACGCCATCAATTTGAATAGATGTAACAGCAGCTCCTGGTAAAGAAGACAGAAGGATACGACGTAAAGAATTACCCAAAGTGTTTCCATATCCGCGTTCAAGCGGTTCTACAACAAACTTGCCATATTTGGAATCTTCGCTGATCTCAACAGTTTCAATCTTTGGTTTTTCAATTTCGATCATTCAATTTACCCTCCTTCAAAACATCGAATGTATAGGTTCATAACATCATAATAGTCAAAATCGATTGACTTTATAAGATTTGCACAAGAATTTGTTTTGTACAAGCAATGATGAACTCAAAAGTACTTTGAGATGCACCCATTACACACGACGACGTTTTGGCGGACGGCAACCGTTATGTGGAACTGGAGTAACATCTTTAATTGCAGTTACTTCTAAACCAGCAGCTTGAAGTGCACGAATAGCAGCTTCACGACCAGCACCAGGACCTTTAACAGTTACTTCCAACGTCTTCAGACCATGTTCAAGGGATGCTTTTGCAGCAGCCTCAGCAGCCATTTGAGCAGCATAAGGTGTAGATTTACGTGAGCCTTTGAATCCAAGCGCACCAGCACTAGACCAAGATACTGCGTTACCTTGCATATCTGTAATCGTTACGATTGTATTGTTAAATGTAGAACGGATGTGTGCAATACCAGATTCGATATTTTTTTTCACACGACGTTTACGAGTTTGTTGTTTACGAGCCATGTTAAGAAGGAACCCCCTTTACTTATTATTTTTTCTTGTTCGCTACAGTTTTACGAGGACCTTTACGCGTACGCGCATTGTTTTTCGTATTTTGACCACGAACAGGTAAACCACGACGGTGACGGATACCACGGAAAGAACCGATTTCCATCAAGCGTTTAATGTTAAGTGAAACTTCACGACGTAAGTCACCTTCAACTTTGTATTTATCTAATTGTTCACGGATTTTGTTTAATTCATCTTCAGTAAGATCGCGCACACGAGTATCTTCGTTAACACCAGCAGCAGCTAATACTTTTTGAGATGTAGTTTTACCAATTCCGTAAATGTAAGTTAATGAAATTACCACGCGTTTGTCGCGAGGAATATCAACACCAGCAATACGTGCCATTCGCTAGAGCACCTCCTTTATAATTATCCTTGTTTTTGTTTATGTTTAGGATTTTCACAGATTACCATTACTTTACCGCGTCGGCGAATTACTTTACATTTTTCGCAGATCGGTTTCACAGATGGTCTCACTTTCATCTAACCCAACCTCCTTAATATTCCGGAGTGCAAAAGATTATTTAAAACGGTATGTGATACGACCGCGAGTTAAATCATATGGAGATAACTCGATAGTAACCTTGTCTCCAGGTAAAATTCGGATAAAGTGCATACGAATCTTTCCAGATACGTGTGCAAGCACCGTGTGTCCATTTTCTAATTCTACCTTAAACATCGCGTTTGGCAAAGTCTCAACAACTGTTCCTTCGACTTCAATTACATCGTCTTTCGCCATCAACCCTGTCTCCCTTCTATATGCGTTTTCCGATTCTCTAACATACATGATTAAGAGAATCTGTGCAACTGTTTTCTTCCAACTTAGAAGCAACTCCATCAACATATGCTTGGATTGTATGAGAGATGTTCGAAAGACGCTCGTCTGGTTTCGCTTCACACAATCCAGGGAATGACAACTTCCGGTTAGGAAAGTCTTCCTTATGTTATTCACGATAGCCGGAATGTCTTTGGATGAGAGATTCATACCCGTTACACAGATGCTTCCACGAAACCCATTACACTTTTCCACAAAATAGATTTTATCCCTTTTGCTTCTAGTGTATACCGGGCACAATATGCTTTTGCAACTCTCATAAAGTTTTTTGTTGCACCCGCAATCTACCGCGAAAAGCAGTTTGACTTTCGCCTAATGCCGGGTATCAGCTGCGGCTGCCCTGTAGTAATAGAGCGTCAAGATCAGCAAAAACTTTTTCAATATCTTGCTGTCCATCGATATTCGTTAAAACACCTTTAGCTTGGTAGAAATCAAGTAAAGGTTGAGCTTGATTCATATTTACTTCCAGACGGTTGGCTACCGTTTCCGGATTATCGTCCGCACGTGTATATAATTCGCCGCCATCTTTATCACACTTACCTTCCACTTTTGGTGGGTTAAATATAACATGATATGATGCACCACAAGTTTTACAAATACGACGACCACTAAGACGTGCAATTAGTTCATCTTTTTCAACTTGGATATTGATTGTATGATCAATTTTCTTCCCAAGTTCTTCTAAGATGCTATCTAAAGCCTCTGCTTGTGGAACTGTACGTGGGAACCCGTCTAATAAGAAACCTTTTTCACAATCTTTTTGTGCAAGTCGTTCACGAACGATACCAATCGTAACTTCATCCGGCACAAGTGCACCTTTATCCATATACGATTTAGCTTCTAAACCTAATTCTGTACCAGCACTAATAGCTGCACGGAACATATCGCCTGTAGAAATATGAGGGATTGCGTACTTCTCAACAATTTTGTCTGCTTGAGTACCTTTACCAGCACCAGGCAAACCCATTAAAACGATATTCATACGTAATGACTCCCCCTTAAAGCTAGCTGGCTTAGGAAACAATTAAGTTTCCTAAAACCTGCATATTATTTCATAAAGCCTTTATAGTGACGTTTAACCAGTTGAGATTCTAATTGTTTCATTGTTTCTAAAGCAACACCAACAACAATTATTACACTAGTACCACCGATTTGTGCCGAAGCAGGTAGGTTCATAAAGTTAATAAATAGTATTGGCATTACAGAAATAACTACTAAGAATATAGCACCGACAAATGTTAAACGGTATAAAACTTTTGTTAAGTAACTTTGTGTATCATTACCAGGACGAATACCCGGAATGTATGCACCTTGTTTTTTCAAGTTGTCAGCCAAGTTTTCAGGATTCACTTGAATAAATGCATAGAAATATGTGAAAGCAATAATCAATGCAATATAGATGATCATCCCTATAGGCTTCGTATAATCAAAAGTATTTTGAATAAACGAAGTAACACTATTTTGGCCGAAGAACGTAGCTAATGTTTGAGGTGTAACAACGAACGCAATGGCAAAGATTACTGGAATAACCCCTGCAGCATTTACTTTTAACGGTAAATGAGTTTGTTGTGCACCATGACCAGTACGACCCGCAACTCGTTTTGCATATTGAATTGGAATTTTACGCAACGCTTGTTGAATGTAAATAACTCCAACTACAACTGCCAGCATAACTAATACAAGTAATACTAAGATAGCAATTTTAATAAATAGCTGATCACCAGCACCCTCGATTTGTTGTGCATAGATTTGGTTTACTGTTGTTGGAATGGCAGCAACGATACCTGCGAAGATAATGATTGAAATACCATTACCAACTCCGTAAGCCGTAATTTGTTCTCCTAACCACAATAGGAAAGAGGTACCTGCAGTTAATACGAGTGCAATTGTGATATATGATAACACGCTTGTATCCGTGATTAACGATCCACCATACATTTGGTTAAAACCAAATGACATAGCAATTGCTTGTATGAAAGCTAAAACAACCGTTAAGTAACGAGTGAATTGAGCCAACTTACGTCGACCGACATCACCTTGTTTTGCCCATTCAGCAAACTTCGGAACAACATCCATTTGTAACAATTGAACAATAATTGAAGCAGTAATGTAAGGCATAATTCCCAATGCAAAGATTGAGAAGTTAGACAATGCACCACCGCCAAATGTATTAAGGAAACCAATTAAATTAAATTGATCGGCTACCTTTAATACATTAGCGTCGACGTTAGGTACTGGAATAAATGTTCCAATACGGAAAACAATCAACATTAATAGGGTGAAAATGATTTTATTTCGTATATCTCGAACGCGCATAAAGTTTGAGATTGTCTGAAACATTAAATCACCTCAGTTGTTCCGCCAGCGTTCTCAATCGCTTCTTTAGCTGAAGCTGAGAACTTGTGAGCTTTAACAGAAAGCTTTTTGTTAAGAGTTCCATTACCTAGAATCTTAATTCCAGCTTTTTCGTTGCTCACAACACCTGTTTCTAACAATAATGCAGGTGTTACTTCTGCACCATCTTCAAAACGGTTTAATGCATCAAGGTTAACGATAGCGAATTCTTTACGGTTGATGTTCGTAAAGCCGCGTTTTGGTAAACGACGGAATAGTGGGTTTTGACCCCCCTCAAATCCAGGACGAACGCCGCCGCCAGAACGAGCGTTTTGACCTTTATGACCTTTACCTGCAGTTTTACCGTTACCAGAACCGATACCACGACCAACACGGTTACGCTCTTTACGAGATCCTTCAGCTGGTTTTAACTCATGAAGTTTCATATAGGTGGCACCTCCTTGTTCAATGATTGAAAATTAATTTTCTTTTACAGTAACTAAGTGAGCTACTTTATCTAACATACCGCGAATAGCTGCGTTGTCAGCTTGTTCTACAGTTTGGTTAACTTTACGTAAGCCTAAAGCTTCAATAACTTTGCGTTGTTGAGGTTTAGTACCAATTAAAGATTTAGTAAGGGTGATTTCTAATTTATTAGCCATTATAATTCCCCCCTTATCCTAATAGTTCTTCCACTGATTTACCGCGAAGTTTTGCAACGTCCTCTGCGCGTTTTAGTTCAGTTAAACCTGCAATAGTTGCACGCACCATGTTAATTGGTGTGTTTGAACCAAGAGATTTTGAAAGAATATCAGTAATACCAGCAAGTTCAAGTACGGCACGTACAGGACCACCAGCGATAACTCCAGTACCTGGAGCAGCAGGTTTTACTAAAATTTTACCTGCTCCAAAGTGACCAACTACATCGTGTGGAGTTGTTCCACCAACACGTGGTACTTCGATTAAGTTTTTCTTCGCGTCTTCAACAGCTTTGCGGATCGCATCTGGAACCTCTTGAGCTTTACCAGTACCGAAACCAACATGGCCGTTTTTATCACCTACAACAACTAATGCTGTGAAGCGGAAGCGACGTCCACCTTTAACAACTTTAGCAACGCGGTTAATCGTAACTACGCGTTCTTCAAGTTCAAGTTTGTTTGCGTCAATGCGACTCATGAAGTATGTCCCTCCTTCTTATTAAAATTCTAAGCCGTTTTCACGTGCAGCTTCAGCTAAAGCCTTTACACGTCCATGATATAAGTAACCACCGCGGTCAAATACAACAGCAGTAATATTCTTTTCCGCAGCGCGTTTAGCGATTGTTTCACCAATTTTTGTCGCAGCTTCTACATTGCTACCTGCACCCTCAAAACCATTTTCTTGAGTAGATGCACTAACAAGTGTTACGCCTGCTACATCGTCAATAAGTTGCGCGTAGATGTGTTTGTTTGAACGGAATACATTTAAACGTGGACGTTCAGCAGTACCCGAGATTTTAGAACGAACACGCGCATGACGTTTTTTACGAACTTGATTTTTATCTTGTTTCGTAATCACAGAGGTCACTCCTTTCTAACGCTCATTAAGCATTATTTACCTGTTTTACCTTCTTTACGACGAACGTATTCGCCTTCATAACGGATACCTTTACCTTTATAAGGTTCTGGTGGACGTACGTCACGGATGTTAGATGCAAATGCACCAACACGTTCTTTACTAATACCTTTAACGATCACTTTTGTGTTTGAAGGAACTTCGATTTCTAGACCTTCCTCTGGTGTGAACTCTACTGGATGAGAGTAACCAACGTTAAGAACAAGTTTTTTACCTTGTAATTGCGCACGGTAACCTACACCGATAAGTTCTAGTGAACGAGAGAATCCTTCAGAAACACCAGTTACCATGTTCGCTAGAAGCGCACGAGTCGTACCATGAACAGTACGGTGTTCTTTTGATTCAGAAGGGCGAACAACAGTGATGATGTTTCCTTCTTGCTCAATTTTCATATCTTTGTTGAATTGACGAGTTAATTCGCCTTTAGGTCCTTTAACAGTAACTGTGTTGTCATCAGCAACAGTCACAGTAACGTTAGCTGGAACCTCGATTGGTTTTTTACCTACACGAGACATTTAGGTTGCACCTCCATTCTTTTATTACTTATTACCAAATGTAAGCTAAGATTTCTCCGCCAACTTTTTTAGCACGTGCTTCTTTATCAGTTAATACACCTTGAGAAGTTGATACTAAAGCGATACCTAAACCGTTAAGTACTTTTGGTACTTCGTTAGTTTTAGCATATACGCGTAAGCCAGGTTTTGAAATACGTTTTAAACCAGTGATAACGCGTTCGTTATCTTTTCCATATTTTAAGAAGATACGGATGATACCTTGCTTATTATCTTCAACATACTCAACATCACGAACGAAACCTTCACGCTTTAAGATCTCAGCGATTTCTTTCTTTAAGTTGGAAGCTGGTACTTCTAACTTTTCGTGACGAACCATGTTAGCATTACGAATGCGTGTTAGCATATCTGCAATCGGATCTGTCATTGTCATAAATTTTACCTCCTTCCCAATTTAGGGGATTACCAGCTAGCTTTTTTAACGCCAGGAATTTGTCCCTTATATGCAAGTTCACGGAAACAAATACGGCAAAGTTTAAATTTACGATATACAGAATGTGGACGACCACAGCGTTCACAACGTGTATATTCTTGAACTTTAAACTTTTGCTTACGTTGTTGTTTAACGACCATTGATTTTTTAGCCACGTTTTCGCCCTCCTTATTTTATTACTTTTGGAACGGCATACCGAATTGTGTCAATAACTCGCGAGCTTCTTCATCAGAATTCGCAGTTGTTACGATCACGATGTCCATACCGCGTACTTTTGAAACTTTATCGTAATCGATTTCAGGGAAAATTAATTGTTCTTTAACACCTAAAGTGTAGTTTCCACGACCATCGAATGCTTTTTTAGAAACACCGCGGAAGTCGCGTACACGTGGAAGTGCGATAGAAATTAATTTATCCAAGAATTCATACATACGTTCACCACGTAATGTAACTTTTGCACCGATAGGCATTCCTTCACGTAGACGGAAACCTGCGATCGATTTTTTCGCACGAGTTACAACTGGTTTTTGACCAGTGATGATTGATAACTCTTCAACAGCAGCATCTAGTGCTTTAGAGTTTTGTACTGCATCACCAACACCCATGTTGATAACGATTTTTTCTACTTTTGGAACTTGCATTACTGATTTATATTCAAACTTGCTCATAAGAGCAGGAGAAACTTCATTTAAATATTTTTCTTTTAGGCGGCTCATGTTCGTACCTCCCTTCTCAATTTACTTATTAGTCGATTACTGCACCTGATTTTTTTGCAACACGAACTTTTTTGCCATCTTCGATTTTATAACCTACACGAGTCGGCTCGCCAGATTTAGGATCGATTAGCATTACGTTCGATACGTGGATTGCTGCTTCTTGGCTCACAATTCCACCTTGTGGGTTTAACTGGTTAGGTTTAATATGTTTTTTCACGATATTAACACCTTCAACAAGAACACGGTCTTGTTTTGGGAAAGCGGCTAAAACAACGCCTTCTTTACCTTTGTCTTTACCAGTAATAACTTTTACTTTGTCGCCCTTTTTAACATGCATTAGTGTCGCACCTCCTTGATTGGTACTATCATGAAATTAAAGAACTTCTGGAGCTAATGAAACGATTTTCATGAAGTTGCTATCACGTAATTCACGTGCAACAGGTCCGAAAATACGAGTTCCGCGTGGTGACTTATCGTCTTTGATGATTACGCAAGCATTTTCGTCAAATTTAATATAAGTACCATCTTTACGGCGTACACCAGATTTTGTGCGAACGACAACAGCCTTAACAACGTCACCTTTCTTGACAACGCCTCCTGGTGTTGCTTTCTTAACTGTACATACAACGATATCACCGATGTTAGCAGTTTTACGGCCAGAACCACCAAGCACTTTAATTGTTAAAACTTCACGTGCACCTGAGTTGTCAGCAACTTTCATACGACTTTCTTGTTGGATCACTTAGGTTACCTCCCTTCGGAATAGGAATGTTTCCGAAATGTATTAAATAATAACCGCTTTTTCTACAACTTCCACTAAACGGAAACGTTTTGTAGCAGATAGCGGGCGAGTTTCCATGATACGTACGATATCACCGATTTTCGCTTCGTTCAACTCATCATGAGCTTTAAACTTTTTAGAGTACTTTACACGTTTACCATATAATTTATGTTTCTTATAAGTTTCAACAAGAACAGTTACTGTTTTGTCCATTTTATCTGAAACAACACGGCCTGTGTAAACTTTGCGTTGATTACGCTCAGACATACTTTGGAACCTCCTTATCAGTTATTTGCACTGATTTCTCTTTCACGAATCACAGTTTTCATGCGCGCAATCGCTTTACGAACTTCGCGAATACGAGCTGTGTTTTCTAATTGACCAGTCGCCAATTGGAAGCGAAGGTTGAAAAGCTCTTCTTTCAGTGATTTCACTTTTAATTCAATTTCAGAAGTGGCAAGGTCACGGATTTCATTAGCTTTCATTAGATTCACCACCAGTTTCTTGACGTTTAACAATCTTACATTTAACAGGAAGTTTGTGTGATGCTAAACGAAGTGCTTCACGTGCAACCTCTTCAGATACACCTGCAACTTCAAACATAACTTTTCCTGGTTTTACTACTGCTACCCAACCTTCTGGAGAACCTTTACCGGAACCCATACGTACCTCTAGAGGCTTTTTCGTGTAAGGTTTATGTGGGAAAATTTTAATCCAAACTTTACCGCCACGTTTCATGTAACGTGTCATAGCGATACGTGCAGATTCGATTTGACGGTTTGTGATCCAGCTTGCAGTTGTTGCTTGTAAGCCCCATTCACCAAATGCTACTTCTTTACCGCCTTTCGCTTCACCACGCATGTTACCACGGTGTTCACGACGGTATTTAACGCGTTTTGGTAATAACATTATTATTTGCCTCCTTCCACAGAGTTCTTCTTCGTAGGAAGGACTTCACCACGGTAAATCCATACTTTAACACCTAATTTACCATAAGTAGTGTCAGCTTCTGCATGAGCATAGTCGATGTCAGCACGAAGAGTATGAAGTGGAACAGTTCCTTCGCTATAATGTTCAGCACGCGCGATGTCAGCGCCACCTAAACGACCAGATACTTGTGTTTTAATCCCTTTTGCACCAGCGCGGATTGTGCGTTGGATTGCTTGTTTTTGAGCACGGCGGAATGATACGCGGTTCTCAAGTTGACGAGCGATGTTTTCTGCTACTAAACGAGCATCAAGATCAGCTTTTTTGATTTCTACGATATTAATGTGTACACGTTTACCAGTTAAATCGTTAAGGTATTTACGTAAGTTTTCAACTTCCGTACCGCCTTTACCGATTACCATACCTGGTTTCGCAGTGTGAATTGTAATGTTTACGCGGTTTGCAGCGCGTTCGATTTCTACTTTAGAAACTGAAGCGTCTTTTAAAGCAGATTCGATATATTTACGAATTTTAATATCTTCGTGTAAAAGAGTAGCATAGTCTTTCTCAGCGTACCATTTTGACTCCCAGTCACGAATAATACCAACTCGTAGTCCTATTGGATGTACTTTTTGACCCACGGATTAACCCTCCTTCTTCTCAGATACCACGATTGTAATGTGGCTTGTGCGTTTGTTAATTGCGCTTGCACGTCCTTGTGCACGTGGACGGAAACGTTTTAATGTTGGACCTTCGTCAACAAAAACTTCAGAAACAACTAAGTTGTTTACATCTAATTCATAGTTGTGCTCAGCATTAGCAACTGCAGATTTTAATACTTTCTCAACGACTGGAGACGCCGCTTTTGGAGTATGACGTAAAATTGCAACTGCTTCACCAACTTGCTTGCCTCGGATTAAGTCTACTACTAGACGTACTTTACGAGGAGCGATGCGCACTGTGCGAGCGATAGCTTTAGCTTGTGTCATTAGGATTTACCTCCTCTCAAAATTAGCGTCTTGTTTTCTTGTCATCTGCACCGTGACCTTTGTAAGTACGTGTCGGTGCGAATTCGCCTAATTTGTGACCTACCATATCTTCTGTCACGTATACAGGAACATGTTTACGTCCATCATATACAGCGATTGTTAAACCGATGAAGTTCGGGAAGATAGTAGAACGGCGAGACCAAGTTTTAATAACTTGTTTTTTCTCAGAACCTTCTTGTGCTTCAACTTTTTTCATTAAGTGATCATCCACAAAAGGTCCTTTCTTCAAGCTGCGACCCATTTAGGAACCTCCCTCCGTGACTCCACCACGGTACGACTAGCGAACCGCAGTACAATCACTTTATTTTTTACGAGAACGAATGATTAACTTATTAGTTTTGTTTTTCTTCTTACGAGTTTTGTAACCAAGAGCTGGTTTGCCCCATGGTGTCATTGGAGATTTACGTCCAATTGGAGAACGTCCTTCACCACCACCGTGTGGGTGATCGTTAGGGTTCATTACAGAACCACGAACAGTTGGGCGTTTACCTAACCAACGAGAACGACCTGCTTTACCAATGTGGATAAGTTCATGTTGTTCGTTACCTACTTGACCGATTGTAGCACGGCAAGTTGCAAGTACTAAACGAACTTCACCAGATTGTAGACGAACGATTACGTATTTACCTTCACGACCAAGTACTTGAGCAGAAGTACCAGCAGAACGTACCAATTGTCCACCTTTACCAGGTTTTAACTCGATGTTATGGATTGTTGTACCCATTGGAATGTTTGCTAATGGTAGAGAGTTACCTACTTTAATGTCTGCGTCAGGACCAGATACGATTGTTTGACCAACTTCTAATCCTTTTGGAGCTAAGATGTAACGTTTCTCACCGTCAGCGTAATTGATTAATGCGATATTCGCAGAGCGGTTTGGATCATATTCGATAGTAGCAACGCGTCCTGGAATTCCGTCTTTAAGACGTTTGAAGTCGATTACGCGGTATTGCTTCTTATGACCACCACCATGATGACGAACAGTAATTTTACCTTGGTTGTTACGACCAGCTTTGCGTTTAATTGGTTCTAATAAAGACTTTTCAGGCTTATTAGTTGTAATTTCCGCAAAGTCAGATGACGTCATGTTACGACGACCATTTGAGGTTGGTTTATACTTTTTAATCGCCATTTGTTTTCCCTCCTTCTTTATTCTTCGATTCTTTCCTTATCGGAATTAGATATCAAAAATTTCGATTTCTTTGCTATCAGCAGCTAATTTAACGATTGCTTTACGACGTTTGTTTGTGTATCCGCCGAATTTACCAACACGTTTAAATTTACCTTTGTAGTTCATGATGTTTACTTTTTCAACTTTTACATCAAAGATTGCTTCTACTGCATCTTTAACTTGAGTTTTGTTTGCGCGAACATCAACTTCAAAAGTGTATTTTTTCTCAGCCATAAGCTCAGAAGAACGCTCAGTAATGACCGGACGTTTTAGAATATCACGTGCTTCCATTATCCAAGCACCTCCTCAACTTTTTCTACTGCAGCTTTCGTGAATACAACTTTGTCATGACCTACAAGATCAAGAACGTTGATTCCAGCAGCTGTTAAAACAGTTACACCAGGGATGTTACGAGCAGATAATGCTACGTTTTCATCTAATTCAGCTGTAACGAATAATGCTTTCGTATCAATGTTTAGGTTACCTAAAATTGCTTTGAAATCTTTAGTTTTTGGTGCATCTAATTGTAATGCATCAAGAACTACGAAGTTTTGTTCTCCAACTTTAGCTGATAAAGCTGATTTAAGAGCTAAGCGACGAACTTTCTTCGGTAATTTATAGCTGTAGCTACGTGGTGTAGGACCGAATACAGTACCACCGCCACGCCATTGTGGAGAACGGATAGAACCTTGACGAGCACGACCAGTTCCCTTTTGACGCCATGGTTTACGACCACCACCAGCGACTTCAGAGCGGTTTTTTACTTTATGATTACCTTGACGTAGAGAAGCGCGTTGAGCGATTACTGCGTCGAATAATACTGCTTCGTTAGGCTCAATTGCAAAAACTGCATCGTTTAACTCAATTTCACCAACAGAAGCGCCTGTTTGACTAAGTACAGATACCTTTGTCATTCCTGTTTCCTCCTTTCTTCGGGAAATTATTTAGATTTTACAGCTGTTTTTACTGTAACTAATGCTTTTTTAGAACCAGGAACATTACCTTTAACTAGTAATAAGTTACGTTCAGCATCAACTTTAACGATTTCTAAGTTTTGGATCGTAACTACAACACCACCAGTTTGACCTGGTAATTTCTTTTGTTTAAATACGCGGTTCGGAGCAACTGGACCCATTGAACCAGGACGACGGTGGTAACGAGAACCGTGGGCCATAGGACCACGAGATTGTCCGTGACGTTTAATAACACCTTGGAAACCTTTACCTTTCGTAACACCTGTTACGTCTACTACATCGCCTTCTGCGAAAATTTCTACTTTGACTTCTTGACCAACCTCGTACTCTTCCACGTTAACGTTGCGGAATTCACGAATGAAGCGCTTAGGAGCAGTATTCGCTTTAGCTACGTGACCTTGTTCTGGTTTGTTTGAAAGCTTCACGCGCTTATCTTCGAAACCAACTTGGATTGCTTCGTAACCATCTGTTTCTACAGTTTTCTTTTGAAGAACTACGTTTGGAGCAGCTTCGATAACTGTTACAGGGATTAAATCACCATTTTCAGCGAAAACTTGTGTCATACCAACTTTTCTACCTAAGATTCCTTTAGCCATTTTGTCACACCTCCTGTGATTATTAAAAAAGTTCTATTTGTTTTTACCATTAAAGTTTGATTTCAATATCAACGCCAGATGGTAAATCAAGTTTCATTAACGCATCAACAGTTTGTGGTGTTGGGTTAATGATGTCGATTAAACGTTTATGCGTACGCATTTCGAATTGTTCACGAGAATCTTTGTACTTGTGAACCGCACGAAGAATTGTGTACACAGACTTCTCAGTTGGTAACGGAATCGGACCTGATACACTAGCACCTGAACGTTTAGCAGTTTCCACAATTTTCTCAGCGGATTGATCTAGAACACGGTGATCATACGCTTTTAAACGGATACGAATCTTTTGTTTTGCCATTATTTTCCCTCCTTTTTCGCCTATTTACTAGACATTCTCCACGGAAATTTCCCACACACGCGCCATGGCAAAGCGGCCGGGTGTGTCGGCAACCTCCCGCTTCATCGCAGTCAAAGACCAACATTCAACAGTATATACAATTTACTAAGAATAAGCAAGTATTTTCTGCTAAATTCTTTGAAATTGTAATTCTTTTATGCATTGCTTTTCAACATTTGTTTCAAAGCCTTTTTAAGTATAATGAATCTATGCATCAATATCAACCAATTATCTATGGTTATATATGGTTCCATATGTTTTTGTTTCTTCTATATAAAAAGGGTGCCCACTCATCTGGACACCCTGTCACTATATTATGAAAAGAACATTACTGCCGCCCACCCAAAAATAATAAGCGGAATATTAAATATGAAGAAAGTTGGTATACATGTATCGCGAATATGATCATGTTGCCCATCTACATTTAACCCGGCAGTAGGTCCTAATGTAGAATCCGATGCTGGCGACCCTGCATCCCCTAAAGCGCCTGCCGTACCTATTAATGTAATAATAGCTGCAGTGCTTAAACCAAATTCTAAACCAATCGGTACAAAAATGGCAGCAATAATCGGTATCGTTGCAAAGGATGAACCAATTCCCATATCAATCAATAACCCAATTAATAACATAATTAATACCGCTAACCCTTTGTTGTCCCCTAATATATTATTAGCAGCATCTACTAACTGTTCGACATGGCCTGTTGCAGTAACAACAGAAGCAAAACCACTTGAGGCAATCATTACTAATCCGATAAATGCCATTAAACGCATACCGTCTGTTAGCACTTGATCTGCTTCACTCCACTTTAATGCACCTGTAATGTATAAAATTAAAACTCCTACAAGAGCACCGAAAAACATAGAACCCGAAGTTAACGGAACGATACTAGGTATTTGAACGATTACAGCAGCTATTAGTGCAATAACCGTATAAACGACATTTTTCTTTTTAATCGTAACGTTAATTTCTGTTTCCACTTGTCGGTCTTCGTACTTTCTTGGTTTACGGAAAATAAAGAACGCTACAACTAACCCTACAACCATTCCAAGAGCTGGAATTAACATTGGACCATACACATCGGATTTTGTAATTTCAAGACCGGCTGCTGAAATATTATCCGCTACGATTCCTTGATATACTAACCCAAAACCGAATGGTAAACTCATATATGGTGTAATTAAGCCGAATGCTAAAATACACGCAATTAAACGACGATCAATTTCTAACATGTTTAATATCTTAATAATCGGCGGAATTAATAATGGTATAAACGCAATGTGAATTGGAATTAAATTTTGTGAGAAAATGGACATTAATAAAATAACGAAAAATAGTAACGCTTTTACTAATCCTCTTTTTTGGGAATCACCTTTACGTTGAACTAACTTTAATATCGTTACAACAAGCAATTCTGAAATTCCTGTTTTTGAAATGGCAATGGCTAACCCACCGAGCATCCCATAGCTTAGAGCAACTTCCGCTCCTCCGCCTAAACCTTCTACAAAGGCAATTAATGTATCATCAAGGGACATTCCTGCTGTAATTCCTCCAGCAACTGCCCCTATTACTAATGAAAATACAACGTTAATCCGAAGAACACTCAATAGGAGCATTACAACGACCGCTACTACAACTGCATTCATTTTATATCCCTCTTACTTTCGTCTGCTAAATTATTAAACTAGTAACGTATTAAAGTCTAACTCCTTCTAAAGGAAAAGTCAATATAAGAAAAAGCCCCTATATATTCCTGAAATTTTCGGAAAATATAACGGCTTTCTTCTATTATAATGATGCTTTGATTATTCGTTTATAATACTGTGTTGAAATGACGGCGAAGACCGCATACATGATAACGTATAACACCATCGTCACGACAAGAGGGGTAAACATTTCTGTTCCGAATAAGAACCAACCAGATTTTACCGCAAAATAACTATGCAACAACCCTATTACGAGCGGTACACCAAAGTTAAAAGCTTGTTTTGCATAAATTCCTTTCATTAAGTCAGAAGTTGAAAATCCAATCTTTCTTAATATAGTATAGGATTCTTTCTCCATTTCAGCTTCTGACATTTGTTTAAAGTAAAGAATACTACCTGTTGTTAATAAAAATGCTAGTCCAAGAAATGCAGTAATAAAAATTGTTGTACCATATATTGATAAGTAACTATGATGCTCTTCTTCGTAAGATAGTGGTAAATATTCTTGCCCGTTAACTACTAATTTTCTTTCCTCTTGCAGTTCGTTATAGATCTCTTCCGCTTTTGGACTATCTTCATTATCCACTAAGTTTACACCGACTTGATAATTGAAGAAACTCTCTGGGCTTTGATTTGCAGATATATTTTCAAATGTAGTATCTGTAACGACTAGTAATGGACTTGCCATTGTTACTGTACCTGAAAGCATAAATTCTTCTTGTATTTCCTTTATTATAACCTTCTCCTCTTCATTATTAAAACGAACGGAAAGATCTCCCCCTTTTTCAAGAGGCATAATTTCTGAAAACATATTTTGGTAACTCGTAACAATAGCCTCTCCATCATTCAGTTGCGCATCAGGGCTTACTTGTTTAAAGTCGCTTAATGGAACTACATACATAGAGGATTCGCTAGCAAAGGTTAAATTTTGATTAGCGAAATCACCAATTAAATCCTGGAAGTCAAACTTTACTTCCGCTACACGATACGTATCCTTTTCAAATTCAATTCCTTCTTGATGTAACCGATCTAAAAAACTAATTCCTTTATCGTTTAGTAAAATATAATCATATGGTGAATATTGATGAGCTCTTGTTGCAGATGAGAAATAAGAAATATACGATAAACTCATAATCCCAACCGCTAATCCAGTTAACACGGTAATTAACGTTAATGACTTGGCATTTCCTTTCATTCTATGCATAATCGGAGTAACTGCCATAACGTCTCGAATTTTTAAATGTCCCTTTTTACTTGCTCTAAAAATATTCATAATAAATGATACTGAATATCTAAAGAATAAAAATGTTCCAAAAATCGTGGATGCTAGAATAACAATCATGTGTAAAAATAAATCTTTAAAATGACTTTTTTCCATATCAAATAATACGGAAGATTGATAGTAGCCGTAAACGATAAGAAACAAGCCTATTAAACCAAACGCCATTTGGAAAAAATTAAAACGTTTTATACGCTCATCCGCTTTTTTTGATGCATGGAATAAAGATAATAATGTAACACGATACACCATCCATGTCATTTGAAATAAAATAACTAGTAGTAAGATTGAAAATATAATTACTGATTGTATAAACGCTTCAGAAGAAAATACTAAATCAATGACTAAGTCTAGTTTTAACAGCTTAATTAAGATCATGGCAAAGAGCCTTGAACTAAAGAAGCCAATCACCATACCTACGGCTACTGCTAAAATAAATAAAATAATATTTTCAAGGGCAATTAATCTTACAATTAACCCTTTCGTCATCCCTATCAACTGATAAAGGCCCATTTCTTTACTTCGTCGTTTCATAAATAAGTGATTCGCATAGAGAACAAAAAATGTAACGATAAAGTACAACACATAAGTTGCCGACTGGAATCCAGCAGACGCCGTACCGCTTTCTTTTAAAGCTTCTACAACTGTTGGATTATGGTGTAGAGTCGTAAAAGAGAAGCATAAAGTAACACTAAATATTAAGGCAAAGAAATATAAATAATAATGTTTTACGTTTTTCCTCATACTTCGAAATACGAGTCTACTAAGCGTCATAACCATCACCGCCTAGAATGCTTTGCGTATTTAATATTTGTTGGAAAAATTGTTGTCTCGTTTTATCTCCACGATATAACTCCGTATAAATTGAACCATCTTTTAAAAATAACACTCGTGAACAAAAACTTGCTGCTACCGAATCATGGGTCACCATCATGATTGTAACGGATTTTTGCTTATTAATATTTTCTAAGTTCGTAAGTAATGCCGTAGCAGATTTTGAGTCAAGGGCACCTGTAGGTTCATCAGCAAAAACTAATGTTGGCCCTGAAATTAAAGCACGTGCAGCAGAAGTCCGTTGTTTTTGTCCTCCTGAAATTTCATTTGGATACTTATTCAAAATTTCCGATATCCCTAATAATTTAACTAGTTCCTTTAAACGACTTTCCGCCACAGCTCTTGGAAGCTTACTGATTGATAAAGGAAGCAAAATATTTTCCTTTACCGTTAATGTATCAAGCAAATTGTAATCTTGAAATACAAAGCCAAGCTGCTCCCGTCTAAAGTTGGCCAATTGTTTTTCCTTCATATTTCGTAAATTTTTTCCGTTGATTTCTACTACACCTTCAGTCGGATGATCAATGGAACATAACACATTTAGTAATGTTGTTTTTCCCGAACCAGATGGCCCCATGATTCCTACAAATTCACCTTTACTTACTTCTATATCTATACCTTTTAACACTTCTTGTGCTGTAGATTTTTTCCCATATGTTTTTTTAATTTTTCTACCAACTAAAACTGTCATTTTTTACTCCCCTTTCTTTATCTATTTTCATTTTACTTACATAACCGTTTCTCTGCCTTCGTTCTAGATGACAAAATAAAAGGGTAGGTGACAATTTCGTCATCTACCACGTTTTTTGATACTCATTTTGTTGTGGAAATTGTAATGTAAAGGTTGAACCATTATTTACTTGCGATTTCACAGAAATAAGAATGCCTAATTTCTGTGCTGCATTCTTTGCTAAATAAAGACCCATACCCGTCGATTGAACAGACTCTCTTCCAACCGTACCTGTATAAGATTTTTGAAAAATACGCGGAAGATCTTCCTCGTTGATCCCTATACCAAAGTCTTTAATATGAAGTAATAAATGACCGGTTTCGTTGATTTCGGTATAAATATGGACTTCTTCATTTTCATGGCTATATTTAATGGCATTCGATAAAATTTGGCGAACAATAAAGGCAAGCCATTTCTTATCAGTTGTAATTTCTTGTTCCAATTCTTCAACTTGAAAACCAATTCCCTTTTCTAAACACCATGAACGGAACTCTCGTATTTCTTTATAAACAACATCACGTAGTATTACTTTTTCTAAACGATTATCCTTCTCGATTGTAGCAAGTCTTGTATGATGAAGCTGTTGATCTAATAATAGATGAATCCGTACCCACTCACTTTCAAGTCTCTTACGTAATTTCTCATCATTTGTTTGCTCTATCATCAGTTTCATTGCAGTTAATGGTGTTTTCACTTCATGAACCCATGCTAATAAGTCATCTACATGTTCTTGCAGTTGAATCTTTGACTTGTTTATAAATGAATCCTTTTCTTCATATACTTCTAAAATTTGTTTCATTGAACGTTTTTGAAAAGGAGATAGATGTACATCTTCTAAAGATAACAAGTCCGATGCATTCGACAAATTTCCCAGGAAATTCTTAATCTCCCGAGTTTCTTTTATGTAGCGCCATATTAGAAAAATGGTAATGAAAGAAATGATAACTATATTAAAATAGGTGACGCTAACCCCAGAAAACCCGAAGTCTAAATAGAAGAGGATGTCCATACAAATAATAAGCAGTACTAAGAACATAATCCATGCCATACGTTCCCGTAAAAATAATAAAAACATAAACGACCTCACTTTGTAACGGCCATATAGCCAAGCCCTTTTTTTGTAATAATTACATCTTCTAACCCAATATCTTCAAGTTTCAATCGAAGTCTGTTGACATTTACGGAAAGCGTATTGTCATTTACAAAACGTTCATCATCCCAAAGCATTCGCATTAACTCATCTCTTGAAACGACTTTATCAACATGTTTTAAAAGTCCTCTTAAAATAAACAATTCGTTCTTAGTTAAACTACATTCCTTTTCCTTAAAACGAACTACCCCTTTTGCATAGTCAACTGTTGCCCCATTCCATCGAGTAAGTTCAGATTGTTCCTCTACATAGTCATACGTACGTCGTAATATAGCTTGTACTTTTGCTAATAACACATCCATATTAAATGGTTTTTGTACAAAATCATCTGCGCCCATTTGCATCGCCATGACCATATCCATAGGATGGTCTCGGGAGGATAAAAATACGATGGGAACTTTGGAAACTTCACGAATTTCCCTACACCAGTGAAAACCATCAAAAGCAGGTAATTGAATATCGATAATCACTAAATGTGGTCTCTCTTCGATAAAATAATCCATCACCTTTTGAAAGTCGGAAGGGCCAACAACTTGCATTTGCCACCCTTCAAATCGCTCTTGTATCATTTCAAAAATTGATGGATCATCTTCTATTAATAACACTTTTAATTTCATAATCATCCTCCTTTTCCATCATTGTAGCATTTGTTTTCTTATGTTTGAACCTGCCGCCCCCTTTTCATTTATGGTTCTAAGTCAAATGTTGGGGTGAGCATTTAGCTCACTCCTAATTTATGCGACCCGAACATCTATATTTTTATAT